>CAMAPG010000295.1 GCA_945859965.1 Opitutus sp. GAS368
CCATTGTGGCAACAACTGGCGGCTGCCAGTGGCGGACGTCGATCTTGCCGGTCACGGCGGCGGAGATCAGGGTCCGGGTCATCAATGCCAAGCTGCTTCCGTCCCTCCTGAACGCCAAGCCCACTCAGCTCACGCCGTCGCAAATTGACCTGCTCGCGCGTCAGCTTGATGCCCGGTGTCGCGACGTCGCTTATTGATTCAGGGATCCCGCCACATCGCTCCGAGTAGCGGAAGCCGTGAGGCTTTCGTCCGAACCCGAAACGCTCATCCTCCGTCGCCCAGCCTATGGAGGACAGGCGCGTTCCGCTACGAGGCCTGAACTTCGCTGCGTCGCTGAAACCTGAGACCTGAAACTTGAAACCTGAAAGGTCTGACGCTGATCGCAGAGAACACCGCTCCCGAATTTCAGGTCTCAGGTTTCAGGTCTCAAAAGATCTCGCCCTCACTTCTCGCTCGCCCTGCCGGTGGGCGATGCAGACTTTCTTCACTCATGGATCCCGTCTTGCCTCCGCTGAGCGCCGCTGAAGTTCGCGTGCTCGGCTCTCTGGTGGAAAAGGCCGTAACCACGCCGGACTATTATCCGCTTTCGCTCGGCGCGCTGACCAATGCGTGCAACCAGCTCACCAATCGCGAGCCAGTCGTGGCGTTTGAAGAGGGCGAGGTGGTGCGCGCGCTCGATGGCCTCCGCGAAAAAGGCCTCGCCAGCGTGTTTCACGGGGCAGAGAGCCGCGTGCCGAAATACAAGCACGCCCTCACCGATCGCTTTCTGTTCACGCCCGCGGAAGTGGCGGTGCTGTGCGTGCTGATGCTCCGGGGGCCGCAGACGATCGGCGAGCTCCGCACGCGGTCCGAACGGCTTCATCCGTTCGACACCCTCACCGAGGTGGAAGAAACCCTTCACGCACTTTCCAGTCGCACGCCCCAGCCGCTCGTCGCGAAGCTTCCGCGCCAGCCGGGGACCAAGGAATCGCGTTACACCCAGCTTTTCTCCGGCCCGGTTGAGGCGGGTGTCTCCGACCGCACGTTGCCGGCCGAGCCGGCCACTGTCGCGGTGCGCGCTGAAAGCGAACGGCTCGCCAAGATGGAGACCGATCTCGCCGCGATGCGCGGTGAGATTGAGCAGCTGCGGGAAAAGTTCGCCGAGTTCAGGAAGCAGTTGGAGTGAGTTAGAGCGGGCGTATCCCCGGAAACCGCGTGGATTCTCGTAGCGAAACGCGTGAACGTTTCGGGTTCGGACGAAAGCCTCACAGCTTTCGCTACTCGGAAAGGCGGCGCCGACTGGCGCGACCGGGGAACACCTTGTTCCAAACCTGGCGGTCGGGACGACCGCCGCTACCTCCCGGGAACAGGCCAATGCCCTGAGGGTCGGGTCGCGGGCTAACCTTCTCTCCCATGATTAAATATAAATAAATCGCGTTCACCGCCTACGCTGTGACGAACATGCGCAGGGCTCGGAAATTCTACGAAGGGGTGCTCGGCTGGAAACCGGCCCGGGTGTTTTCGAAGGACTTCATCGAATACGACTTTGGCCGCGGCACGATTTCCGTGGGCTACGCTCCGAAACAATGGCTGCCGTCGAGGAAGGGCACCTCCGCCGCGCTGGAGGTCGTGGATTTCGACGCGACGCTCGCCCATCTCAAGAAGAAGAAGATCAAGTTGGCGTTCCCGCCGCGGGATTTTCCCTCGTGCCGGATGGTCGGCGTGCGCGACCCCGACGGCAACCTGGTGGTGCTGCACAAGCGCAAGCCGCAGCCTACGGTGAAGAAGAAGGGGTAGGGCGTTAACCACGAACTCTACAGATCGCACAAAAATGGATCATTCGTTTGATCCCCTTCAGGAGCTCTCCGAGTAGCGGAAGCCGTGAGGCTTTCGTCCGAACCGAAACGCTCATCCTCCTTCGCCTAGCCTATGGAGGACAGGCGCGTTCCGCTACGAGGATCTAAAGCGAATGGCATTTCCCAATAGCGGGGCTGCGCTGTTCGCTCTTGGCTTCACCGGTTGGCCGACTTAACTCGGCTCGGTCGCGCGCACCCGGAATCCCCATCCGGAATCACTTCAACCCCTCCCCCATGATGACCTCCTCGTTTCCGTCCATCCTGCGTCCGGTTACCGCCGTGTGCCTTGCCCTTTTGGCGTCGGCGTGGCTCGGCGCCCAGCCGCCCGCGAGCAAGCAGCAATCCCCGCATCTCCAGCAGGCGCTGGAGTTGATCAAGGCCGACAAACCCGCCGAGGCGCTCGCCGCGGTGAAGCGCGAGCTCGCGGAGAATCCCACTTCGGGGCCCGCGGCCAATCTCCTGGACACGCTCGGCGCGACCAAAGAGGCGCGCGCGGTTTTCGAGAAGCGCATTGATGCCGCCCCCGACGCCGCAGCCAAGGCCGCCGCGCAGCGGGCGATGGCGATGTCGTATGCGTTCGACGGCAACCACAAGGCCGCGTTGAAGCTGGAGGAGCAGGTGATCGCGTATTGGAAGTCACGCGAGGCGGCCGAACCGCAGAATGCGTTTTACCAGCAGGGGGAAATGGCCAACGAGGCCGCGCGCGTGTGCATCGACGCCAGCGATCTCGACGCCGCGGAGAAATGGTACCGCAAGGGTTCGGAGCTGGGCCTGAAGGAGCCGGAGCCCAAGACCCACCCGAAGAGCTTGTGGGACTACCGTCTCGCCCACGCCCTCGGCCGCATCGCGGCGCGGCGCGGCGACAAGGTTGAGGCCCAGCGCCAGATCACGATCGCCCGCGGCATCCTCGATGCCGATCCGAAGATGGGTAAACAGCAGGAACGCTTTTATCCCTACCTCGTCGGTTACGTCGCGCTCTACACCGGCGATCTCAAGACCGCGGAGAAGGAGCTGACCAAGGCGACGCTGAGCACCGGCAGCCAGAACGATCCTTTCTTCGCCTACCTGCTCGCGATGACGCATGAACAGCTCGGGCAAAAAGACCGCGCGATGGAATTGTACCGGAAGTCCTACAGTCTCGCCACCGCCCACAATCCGGCCGCGGCTTACGCGCGTCCGAACGCCCGGAAAAAGCTGGGACTGTGAGTCAGACTCCAAGGAGCCGGAAAAAAAATCCGGCTCCTGTTTTCCCTCGGTCTGTTTTTGCGCTGGGCCTGCTGGCCTGGCTGGCCATCGGCTCCGTTGCTCCCGCCCAAACGCCCGGCGGCGCCGGGGCCGCGCTTTTCCTGGTTCACTGTGCCGCCTGTCACCAACCCCATGGCGAAGGACTCCCGCGGATTTTTCCTCCGCTCGCGAAGTCCGACTATCTCATGGCCGACAAGGCGCGCAGCATCCGCATCGCGCTCCAGGGCATGAGTGGCTCCATCGTGGTCAACGGCACGGAATACCAAGGTGTGATGCCCGCGCCAGCGGCGCTCGAGGATCAGCAGGTGGCGGACGTCCTCACCTATGTGCGCAGTGCGTGGGGCAACCAAGGCGACGCCGTCACTGCCGCGGAGGTCAAAACCGTCCGCACCGCGCTCAGCTCCGTCGAGGCCGACAAGGCCGATCCTTTCGCGCCCCTGCCCCAGGCTCCCGCCGGCACCACGTTGCGCGATGTCGTCCGCCTGCCGGTGCACGGGGTGAAACTCGCGACGATGCCCGGCGTGGACTGGATGCTCGTGCTCAACAACGGCGGCGACGTCTACCGCCTCGAGCCCGCCACCGGCAATCTCGTGCGCGTGCTCGTCGTGAAAGACTACGCCGACACCAGCGCCGGCCGGATG
>CAMAPG010000296.1 GCA_945859965.1 Opitutus sp. GAS368
GATCCGGGGCTGCGGGATCCCAAATCTGCACCTGCGGCACACCGTGAAGATACACCCCGGAATCGGTGCCGGAGGTGATCTTCCAGTCCACGAGCAATTCGAAATCGCCGTAATCCCGGATGGTCGTGGCATACCCACCGTGCCCATCGTTCACCAATTCGCCGCGCTCCACCGACCAATGGGGTTTGTCCCCTTTTTTTTCCGACAGGCTGGCGGTCCATTGACCGATCAAGATCTCGCGTTCCGCCCCCTCCAAGGCGAGGAGCTGGCGGTGATCGTAGGTCGTTCCACCGCGCCAGCCTTCCAGATCCTTGCCATTGAACAATGGCGTAAAGCCGGTGGGAGCCGCCGCGCGAATGGTCGTTCCAGCCAGGCAAACCAAGGAGAGCAGCACGATGCGTCGCAACATGGGGGTGATGGTAATGGGTCAGGGGTTGAACTGAAATGACCCAAGCATTTTTCAGCGTTGCGTCTCTTCCGCAGCGCGCAACCCAAAATCGAGCACCCGTTCCCATCGCCGCGGTTATCCTCCCCCGGAGAAGTAGCCGCATCAGACCTGCACACTCCCTCACTTGAGGGCGAAGCCATGGCTGGCTCAAAAACTCGGCACCCTTTGCGCCGTCAAAAAAAGTGCGGCCATGTGACATAGCCGCATCCATGAAATCCGGAGAGCCTAGGTCTTGGTCGATTCAGCCGGACCCGAGCCGGGCGGATAAGCGGCCAAAACCGCCGTGATTGCCGCCAGTAACTGCTGCTGGGTAAATGGCTTGGCCAGCTGGCGGTAGGCGCCCAGATCCGCGGCATAGTCGAGGCGAAACTCGCCGCCACCGCTCATCGCAATGATTCCGAGATTCGGAAATTCGGCGCGGAGGACCCGGATGGTGGCGAGTCCGCATAGGGCATGATGATATCGGTGATGATGAGGTCGGCGCCTGAGGCCCGGAAAAGCCTTACGCCATCCAAACCGTTGGCTGCGGCAGCAGGAGTGTGGCCCAGTTCACCGAGCATGCGGACCAAGGTGTCGCGGAAAGCATCATCATCATCGATCACGAGAATCCGGGCCATGCGCGGAAGCTGCGCAAGATTTCGGACCCCGCCCAGCCTTTAGTGAACCTGCAAAGTCCGGCGACCGGGCCCCCACCTCGTTGGGTTTGCCCGGGAATACTTGCGCTCGATTCCTGACCATTTTTATACGCCTTCCCGCTTACTCGCAACGTGACGCCCTCTCATCCCGTTCGATCCCCGCTATGAACATCAATCTCGACGCTTTTCGAATCGCTCCTGGAAAAAATACCGCGGCTCAAAAAACGACCGGCCTCCATCGCGCCTTTCTATCATTCCAAAAAACACGCCAGCACGCTGCTGGCCCGCCAAATCAACGCGCTCACGGAGCTGCAGAATTTGCTCTATGCCCAGCACCGCCATTCGCTGCTGCTGATCTTTCAGGCGCTGGATGCCGCGGGCAAGGACGGCGCCATCAAACATGTGATGTCCGGAGTGAATCCCCAAGGCTGCCAGGTCTATAGCTTTCGGCAGCCAAGCGCGGAGGAACAGGACCATGATTTCCTCTGGCGATCGGCCGTTCGCCTGCCGGAGCGCGGGCGGATTGGTATCTTCAACCGGTCTTACTACGAAGAGGTGATTGTGGTCCGCGTCCACCCGGAACTGCTGCAGGCGGAGCATCTGCCGGATGAGCCCAAGGATCTGCCCACCCTTTGGAAAGAGCGCTACCGGTCCATCAATGACTTTGAAAGCCACCTGCAGCGCAATGGCACCCATGTGCTCAAGTTTCACCTGCACATTTCCAAGGAGGAACAGCGGAAGCGCCTGCTGGCCCGGATCGAAAAGCCGGAGAAGAACTGGAAATTGCAGCCCGCCGATGTTGAGGAAAGAAAACGCTGGAAAGAGTATCGGAAAGCCTACGAAGCCTGTCTGGGCGCCACCAGTTCCAGCACGGCCCCCTGGCACGTCGTCCCGGCCGACGACAAGATCAACGCGCGGCTGATCATTGCCCAGATCATCCTCGAAACCTTGCGCGGATTAAAGATGAGTTATCCGTCACTCAATCCGGTTCGCCAAAAGGAACTCCGGTCAATCCGCGCGCGACTCGGGAAATAGTTGATCCCTCCGCTTTCGCACTAGGAGCTGTTTGGGAAATGCCACCTGCCTTGGATTCTCGTAGCGAAACGCGTGAGCGTTTCGGGTTCGGACGAAAGCCTCACGGCTTTCGCTACTCGAAGAGACGAATTCCCAAACAGCTCCTAACCCAAGTTCACGGGATCGACATCGAGCACCTGGGTGATGTCGTCGGGCCACGCAAAAGCAGCGCGAAGCTTGGATAGTTCGGGAACGATTTTAGTCACACTGCTGGTGAAGTACCAGAGCTGCCAGCGATACTCGTCCTTGATCTTTTCGATCGGCGACGGCGCGGGGCCGCGCAACTCCACCCGATTTCCGAAAACCTGCTCCCCTTGCTTCGCCCACTGTTCGGCAAAAAATTTCAGTTTCTCCGGATTTTTTCCGCGAAACAGATGGTGAATGAGATGCCGGTACGGTGGATAGCGAAAATCGCGACGCATTTTCAGCTCGGCCTCGGCAAAGCCGGCATAGTCGGCATGACGCGAAAACTGGATGGCTTCCGCCTTGGGGGTGAACGTCTGCACAATCACCTCGCCGGCGCGATCACCGCGACCCGCCCGGCCCGCCACCTGCACCAATAATTGAAAGGTCCGCTCGTTCGCCCGGAAGTCCGGGATGTGCATCGAAATGTCCGCGTCGATCAGCCCCACCAAGGTGACGTTGGGAAAATCGAGCCCCTTGCCGATCATCTGCGTCCCCACCAAGACATCGATTTTTCCGGTGCGAAATTCGCCGAGAATTTCCCGGAAACGGTTTTTCTTCCCCATCGTGTCCGTGTCCATCCGTTCGATGCGCGCCCGCGGCAGCACCCGTCGAACCGCCTCCTCGACCCGTTGGGTGCCCAGTCCCCGCCAGCGGATTTCCGGCGCGCTGCATTTGGGACAACGCACCGGCGCCGGCCGGGTCGCGGCACAGAGGTGACAGCGCAGCGTTTCGTCCGTCCGGTGATACGTCATCGCAATGCTGCAGTGGGCGCATTCCTCGACATGCCCGCATTTCGTGCAGAGCATGGAGGACGAATAACCGCGGCGGTTGATGAAAAGAATCGTTTGCTCGCGCCGCGCCAGCCGCGCGTGCATCGCATCCACGAGTTGCCGCGACAATGACGCCGGGCCGCGCTGGCGCATGGCCTCGATCCGCAGGTCCACGATGTCGATGTGCGGCAGTTTGCGGGAGTCGACCCGCTGCAGCAGTTGGATCAGGCGGTATTTGCCCGCCTGCGCGTTCGCATAGCTTTCCAGGGACGGCGTCGCCGAACCGAGCAGGCAGACGGCCTGGTTGAGCTTGGCCCGCATTACGGCCACGTCGCGGCCGTGATAACGGGGCGTCTCATCCTGTTTGTAAGCGGGTTCATGCTCCTCATCGACGACGATGAGCTGGAGATTTCTCACCGGGGCAAAAATCGCGGAACGGGCTCCGACCACGATCTTCGCCTCCCCGGTCGCCAGCGCGAGCCAGCCGTCGAGCCGTTCACCTTCGCTCAAATGGCTGTGCCAGACCACGCATTGGTGCCCGGGCGCAATGGCTTCCAGCCGGGAACGCAGTCGCGCCACCGTCTGCGGGGTC
>CAMAPG010000297.1 GCA_945859965.1 Opitutus sp. GAS368
GGCACCCTGTTTGTGGTTTATACCACCACGGACGTGACCGGAAACGAGAACTACCGCATCGCTTCCGAAGGCCGGAAGTTCACCACGGTCGGCCGCACGATCCGCGTGCGAAAAAACGAACCCGGAAAAGGGTCTGTGCCCCCGCATTGAACGAAGCGTAGCCCGTAGATGCCGTTTGAACGCGCAGTAGGCCAGATCGTCCTGTCCGCCGTAGGCTTGGCGAAGGTGGATGACCTGGCTTCCTCCGTCGCCCTATGAAAGACAGGCCACCTCATCGAGGTGGCTGCAAATCGACCTGTTCCGGAAAAACTTTAAGAAGCAGCGGCACAACTGGATCCTGCTATCCGGACGGTTGGTGTGATGGACGATGATCCCCGGCTTGAATGCATCCGCTTCCAGCCGCAAAAAAGGGCTCTGGCGGAAAGCCAGAGTCCTTTTTTGGGCCTGGATCCTTCGGTCATGCTCGTCCTAAAGCGGCGCAAGAGCGTCAGCCTATTCAGGAGGAGGCCGGATCCACGACATCCCTTGCGATCATCGCCGGGACATCCGTTCGAACACAGGTGACTTTTCCAGAAAATATGCTTCACGTTCGCGCGCATGATGTCACCTCCCTGGCTTCCCTGCTCATCCACCTTTTCCCGCCTCGGACTCCATTCAGTCCGGCGCTGGCTCCTCGCCGCGGGCGCCCTGCTGACCGCCAGTGCGCTGGCCGGCCAACCGGCCCCGATGCCGGGCGCTTCCCGCCTCAGCCAGGAACTCACGCTGTCGCATTCCTTTTCCCCCAGTGGAGATCTGGAGCGCAACGGCAAGGTGGGTGAAGTGAAAATCGCCCAGTCGAGCGTTGCTTACTTCCTGTCGGTACCGATCACCCCGGAACTCCGGGGCTTGGCCGGTATTTTTCATACGTACACGAGCCTTGATTCCACCGGGCCGGTCCCTTTGCCCGATCGCCTGCAACTGTGGGGAGTGTCCCTGGGCGCCACCCGCACGCTCGCGAAGGCCTTTGGTCCCGGCTGGTCCTCCACCCTGATGCTCCGCCCCTATCTTTCCTCCGACTCCTCCGGCCTGGGGGACGCGGGCTTCAGCGTGCCAGCCTCGCTTAGCCTCGGGTACCGGCAGAGTCCCGCGCTCACCTGGAATTTCGGACTCAATGTGAATGCGCAGAGCGACAACCCGGTGCTGCCAATTCTGGGTGCCCGCTGGGATTTCGCCCCCGCCTGGACGCTGGCCTTTGGTTTTCCGCAGACCGGACTCTCCTACCAAGCCTCGTCCGCCCTGACGCTCAAGGCCGGCGCTCGCTTTCAAGGGGGCACCTACCATGTCAGCACCGCCCGCGCCGCAGGTCTCGGCGACACCTGGCTCGAATATCGCGACATCCGCCTGGGCGCCGGCTTCGACTACCAAATCGGCAAAATCCTCATCGCCAGCCTCGACGGCGGCGTGGTGATCGACCGGAAGTTCGACTACTTCGACCGCAACTACGACCTCGACGGAAAATCCGTCGGCTATTTAACCGTCAGCCTCCGCGCGCGGTTCTGAACCGCGACGGAAAGGGGACGGGCCTTCGGCTAATCGCAGGGCTCGTTATTCCGGGAAAAAACGGAGCGAATAGAGGTCGGCGTCCTGCAGTGACACGCGCAACCGGACGGGGCGTCCGGCCAGGCTGCTCACGTCGGCACCTTGCTTCCAGGTCACGGTGTGCTCGATCCGGTCGCCGACGATTTCCGGGCAATCGGTTAACGTGTAACCAGGAATCGACCGTCCGTCGGCCTCTTCGATTCCGATCCGGATCTGTCCGGCGGCCGACGTGCTGAAATTCACCACGAGTTTTTTGCCGGAAAACAGCACCGGCTTGGTCAGGAGTTCACCCGCATCCGCCCCCGCATGGACCGAGACGAAGCCGTCGGTGCGGAGAACATAGCGGTATCCGCTCAGGGCATGATAGATCGACATTTCGCCCGGGCCGGTCGGAACCAAATTCAAGGCCACGTAATTGGCGCGGTTGCCCCACCGTTCGGGATCGAGCCCGGCGCGGATGAAGGCTTCCCGGAACAAACGCTGGAACGGACCTCCGTCGCGGGCCGCCATGAAAACGATGTCCGTGCTGCTGCCTCTCCCCGGCATGAAACGCGTGGGCAGGGCGATGGTGATATGCGGCGCCCGGAAGTAGGGATGCGCGCCGCTGGTGTAGAGGTCCTCCGCCGTTTCGTTGGCGTAACATGGCACCCCCGGCGTCCAGGTGACGAAATCCTTCGAGGTCGTTTTGTGGAACGCCCGCCGGTGGTTGAGATTGATCCGGAAGTAACAGACGTACTGCTGTTCGACCTCCGACCAGAAAACGGAATTGTGGGAATCGAGACCGCCCAGTTCGAAGACCGGCTGGAAGACGGGCCCGTCCTGCAGCTGGCTCCAATGCAGCCCATCCGCGGAAACAAAGGCGTGCAGGCCGCTGAATTTATTCCCCGCGAGCGCCTTGAAACGCTGGTCCTTCCGGGCGGCCGGATTGGTGTCGAGAAAGGGGGCGAAATTGTGGGTGAAGGGCGGCGTATGCGCGAGAATGGCATTGTTCGCGCGCGAGCCATTGATTTCGAACAAACCCAGCTGGGGAGTCGTCCACTCATAACCGTTGCGGCTTTCCGCATAGACCGTGAGTTCCTTCAGCCCGGCGGGTTTCTGCGGGCCCTGGTATCCGACGATATAATCGCGATAGTACGCCCGGTAGAGGTCACCATCCTTGATGACGGTCATGTAATGGCTGGCGGGCGGTTGGTTGAGCCCTTGCGGAGCCTGGCCACGAATGGGCGACCGGACCGGTTCGTGGAGCTTCAGCTCCACGCCGTTCAGTTCCTGGATCAGGTACCGGTCGACAAAAAGTTCCAAGCGCGAACCGATATCCACGGCCGCCATCGACGACGAGGCGAACACGGCCGCCACCGTCAACTTCATGAGCAATCGTTGCGTCCTGCGAAGACAGCCAACGGGTTTACACGACAGCAAGGGGGTAGGCATGGAACACGCGGGGGTTGCGGCGGCCGGGATTCGGCGACCGGATCTTGGAATTCGGGGACGGGCCCGGAAGGTCGCAACCTTTAAATTGAAACCCTGCCCGGTCGAAGGGTCGCCGCAAAGACGTCAGGTCAGGACTTGAGACAAAACTGGTCTGACATGATCTCATGTCCTGACCTGACGTCTTCGGCTCGGGCTCGTCAGCTCACACGTTTCAAAAAGACCGGCTTCGAACGCGGCAGCCGTTTTCGCATGGGCAAACACGCTGGCGCGATAATTTCCACGATTGAAGACGTGATAGAGCGTTCCTGCGTACTCAATTCTGGGATTTCGCGCCATGCGAGGCTCGTTGCGTTACTTATCTAACGCTGCCCCGGCCCCGCTTCTTTCATTCAGATCCCAAACAGGCCCCCTCACCTCAGAAATTAAGAAGTAAGAGCACGACCCCTTACGGCCGACTTCTCCGGACGAAAGCCTCACGGCTTTCGCTACTCGGAGGAGGATCCAAAAACGGGTCAGGTTTAAACAATTGCGATTAAACGCCGAAAGTCTCGGTTCTTCCCAAACCACTCCGGTTCAGACGCCCCGCATCAACGCCGAGGTTTCATGCGTTCGCCAGCTTGCGATCCGATTTATGGCGAGGCGTCGATTTGCGGGGTTTTCGATCTTTCAAGCCGGCTTCGCGA
>CAMAPG010000298.1 GCA_945859965.1 Opitutus sp. GAS368
CGTTTGCTGGAGGCCTACCATCAGGAGCAAGCGAGTTCACACCCCGGCCAACCGGTGGAGCAGTCCGGCCGCTTTTTCAAATCGAGCGGCATCCTTGACAACAATGGGCCCTACGGACGCGGGGACGGAACACTGCTCAAGACCAACGCGGGATGGAGGCCCATACAGCGCTACGAGTGGGTTTATTCGCTCAAGAACGAAGATTGGCGCGGTTATGGCGACTTGAAGAAGCTCATCGACGAGATGTGGCTGGCCCGCGGCAATCGCCCGGCTTCCAACGTGGTGCAACTGCGCGCCCACTTTCAGAAATACTGGGACATCGATCATCTCCTCACGTATGTCGCCGTGCGCAATTGGATGGCCACCTGGGACGACACGGTCCACAACTTCTTCCTCTGGCAACGACACAACGGCCAATGGTCGATGCTGCCGTGGGACTTCGACGCGGATATGGGAGGAAGCGGCGGCGCAGGACCGACCACCTCGATCTTTCGTGGCGAGGAGGGCAATGCCGAGAACGTTCACGACACGCACCCTTTCAAGGACAGCTTCTACAAGGCGCTGAGGGAGGAGTATAAAGCACGCCTCTTCGATCTCAACAACACCCTGTTGCATCCGGACAACCTGGTGGCGATGGGCTTCGGAGCCTATCGCCCATGGGCGCTGGACCGGTTAAAGTCGGTCAACGCGCAGTGTCGACTCGGCGTATTCGAGCGCCCGAATCGTCCCACAAACCAAAGCCCGGCCCGTGCCCTCTTTGTCTTGCCCGCAGCCTCCTTCCGGGTCTCGCCTTACTCGCACAGCACCAATCCCGCCCCCGCTCACGTCAGCACCACCTGGCGCATCCGTGCCGTCAACGGCAGCTATCTGGACCCAGTCTTCAGCCTGACCAGCTCAAACGCGCTGACCGAGCTGCCCATTCCGTTCGACCAACTCACCTTTGGCCAGGGCTATTACTGGCAATGCGTTTTCAATGATGCCAAGGGCCGTCCCTCCCTGCCCTCGGATGAGACCTCCTTCGCCTATGGTATAGCCGGCACAGCCTTGAAGCTGCTTTCTATCGATTCCTCCACTCTCTGGAAATACAACAACGATGGGGCGCAGCCCGGCCCGGATTGGATGCAGCCGGAGTTCAATGACGACACCTGGAAGTCAGGGCCGGGCTTGCTCGGGGTCGGTCAGGGGGCGCTGCCGGAGCAGATCCGTACCCCCGTGGCGGTAGGTCGAACCAGCTATTACTTCCGGGTGCGCTTTCCTTTCAGCGGCGACGTCCAGAGCACCAAGCTCCAACTCCGCCACGTCGTGGACGACGGGGCGGTCTTCTATCTGAACGGCCAGGAGGCGCGGCGAACGCGGCTCGCGCCGGGCGTGGTCACCTATCAGACGACGGCGACATCTTCAGTCAGCACCGCCGTCTATGAAGGCCCGTTCCAGTTGCCGTCCGGCCTGCTCCGTAACGGGGAAAACGTGCTGGCCGTCGAAGTCCACCAGGCCCCCTCTGCAGGTGGGGATATGATTTTCGGGGCCTCGCTGGACGCCACGGTGGCGGGCCTCAGCAGCGAGGTGACGCTCAATGAAGTGATGGCGCTCAACCGTTCGGCGGTCGTGAACGGCACTAAGAACCCCGATTGGATCGAACTGTTCAACCGCGGCAGCCAGACGGCAGATTTGAGCGGGCTGACGTTGAGCGATGATCCGGTCGCGCCGGGGAAGTTTGTCTTTCCCGCAGGCACCTTGCTGGACCCACAGAGTTACCTGGTGGTCTGGTGTGACAACGATCTTGCCGCTCCCGGTCTGCACACGGGATTCAACTTGAGCGCGGAAGGGCAGATCGTGGGACTTTACCAGCCCGTCGCCGGCGGATACCAGGTACTGGACGCGGTCAACTTCGGATTGCAAGTGGCGGATCTGACCATCGGCCGCGTTCCCGACGGGACGGGAGCCTGGCAGCTGAATCTGCCAACGCCGACCGCGATGAACGCGGCGCAAACAGTGGGTGCGCCGGATGCGTTGCGGATCAACGAGTGGATGGCCAGTCCGTCTTCGGGCGATGATTGGTTTGAGCTCTATAATCCGGGGGCGTTGCCCGTGGCGTTGGGCGGCCTTTATCTCACAGACGATTTCAACATCCGCACCAACACCCGGATCGCGGATCTATCGTTCATCGGGGTGGGCGGATATGCACAATTCTTTGCCGACGAAGAACCGGGCAAAGGCGCGGCGCACGTGAATTTCAAGCTGAGCGCCGACGGCGACACACTCGCCCTGTATGGAACGAACACCGTTTACCTGATCGATTCGGTTTCCATAGGGGCGCAGACGAAGGGCGTCTCCCAAGGGCGCTTGCCCGACGGGGGGGATGTCCTGGCCTTTTTCTCCGGCACGGCTTCGCCCAAGGGGCCCAACTTGGTCTACCAAGGCTTGACCAATGTCTGGATCAACGAGTTGCTGAGCCATGCGGCCGATCCCTTGGAGGACGCCGTCGAGCTGTATAATCCGACGGGGACGGCGGTGGACGTGAGCCACTATTGGCTGAGCGACGACCGGGATCGCTTGCGGAAGTTCCGGATTCCGCCGTGGAGTGTGCTGGCTCCCGGCGGGTTCCTGGTCCTCTACGCATACCAGTTCAATCCGGTGCCCGGATCCGCGACCAGCTTTTCCTTGAACGCGTCGCACGGGGATGAGTTGTATCTCAGTTCAGGAGACGCAGCGGGGAATCTGACCGATCGCCGGACGAGCGTGAAGTTTGGTGCCGCCGGGGCGGGAGTGAGTTTGGGCCGGGTAACCACCAGCGTGGGGGTAGATTATTTTCCGCTCAGCCATCGCACGTTGGGCTCGGACACTCCGGCCAGCCTGGCTGAGTTTCGCACGGGCCGCGGGCTGCCCAACGCGGTTCCCCGGCTCGCTCCGGTGGTGATCAACGAAATCATGTATCATCCTCCCGACCTCGATCGCGAAGGGTCCGACAACGCCCGGGATGAATTCATCGAACTGTTCAATCCCGGCCCCAACGCCGTGCCCCTGTTTGACCCCGCCTTGCCCGCCAACACCTGGCGGTTGGGTGGCGGGGCGGAGTTCTCTTTTCCCGTCGGTCTGACGCTGGCGCCAGGTGCCTTTTTGTTGGTGGTCGGTTTTGATCCCGCCGCTGCCGACACCCTCGCCGCGTTCCGGGCTGCCTATGGACTCGCGCCGGATGTTGCAATCGTCGGTCCGTATTCGCGCGATTTGAACAATGGCGGCGCCGAGATCGAGTTGCTCCAACCGGATCTTCCGCTCGGTCCTGGAGCGGAGGAAGGCTTTGTACCGGGCCTCCTGGTCGATCGCGTTCGCTTCACGGATGGCGCGCCGTGGCCCACGCCTGCGGACGGTTCCGGTCCCAGCCTGCAACGAGCCGCCCCTACCCTTTACGGCAACGAGCCGGCCCACTGGTTCGCGGCCGCTCCCACGCCCGGGCGCAACCCCGCGGCCGGTGCCCTGCCCTCGATTGTTTTGCAGCCCGAGCCTCAGCTGTCAGTGACCGAGGGAGCGAATGTGCAACTGAAGGTTGCGGCGGCCAGCGCGGGTCCGGTCGGCTATCAATGGCGTTGGAACGGGTATGATATCCCCGGTGCCCGGGATGCCTTGCTCGCGTTAAATCAGGTGGACCCCAGCCAATCGGGACAATACTCGGTGGTGGTCTTCAACGAGGCG
>CAMAPG010000299.1 GCA_945859965.1 Opitutus sp. GAS368
CATCCGATGCAATGGTCGCAATAATCCGGATAGCTTTGCAGGCCGTTGCGCAGCAGAAAGCCTTTCGAGGGGCAGTCGTGCATATCGACCCGAAAAACGCCGGGCTTCTGGGTGATGGCAAAACCAAGCTCCGGGGATTCTTCCGCCAAAGTGTGGCCCCAGTATTTGGCCATGCCGGAGAAACCTTCGCGACCGATCAGGTCGCGGGCGTGTTGCTGGCTGTCGCGGCTGATGCCCTCGTCCCAATAGGAGCGAACCAGCCCGTGTCCGCCCGCGCGCTCCAGCCATTCGAACGTCCACTCGTAGTGGGCGCAAAAATCATAACACCCGATCATGCGGTAGCCTCCTTGATTTGTCCCATGTCCTGCGGCGGCAGCCGGGCACCCGGCAGGGCAAAAGTATGCCGGCAGCTTCCGTTGCCCCCGTGCAGCCGCATGGTCAGCCCGGCTGCTTCCGCGCGGGCTGATCCGAGATAAAAACAGTGCTGGCAATACTCCCGCACAATTTCGCGGCCACCCGCGCGCAAGTGTTTGATCGCGGGGCACACCGCCACATGGACTTCCACGCGGTCCGCCTGCTCCTCGACCGTCACTTCGGAGTCCGGTTCAGCGGCGAAAAAAGCCCGCCAATAAGCTGCGACCGCCTTGAGCCCTCCCTGCTGCCATTGCCGGTTGACCGGTTCGAAATACCCTCGCCCGAGTTCGGCCAGATACTGTTTCCACCCCGCTAACCCCAGCCGGCGAAGGATGAAACGAAAGGTGGCATTGATCGCGAAATAAAAGTCGGGCGCCCCTTGCGGTTTGGTGTCCGTATACGGCAATTCCTGGCCGGGAGAAGCGTTCATGATGAAAATGGGGGCTAAACAGGAGCCGTCGGGCGGCAGGCCATCAATGTCTCCAAGCTCGACCTCAGCTCAACTCTGATTAACTGGTCTGATCAACTGCCCACTCCAACCGATGAACGTGTCCGCCCCACGCTTCACCGCGAGCCAGCGCGGCCATTCATCTTGGGCCCTGCGAGCGCTTCGATCCGGTCGCGTCCGATCTGCGCCATCAACTCGTCAACGCTGTCGAATTTCATCTCGGGCCGGAGAAAGCGCAGCCATTCGATGGTCAGCATGTCTCCTTCCCCAAAGGGACATTCTTCCAGCACGTGCACTTCCAGGCGCGGTTCCGTCGTTTGCTCGACTGTCGGACGAACTCCATAATTGGCGACGCCCGAAAGCGGCTGCGCCGATTTTTTTCCCGCCACTCGCACCGCGTAGACCCCGAAACGGGGTCGTGCTCCGGGCGCCCATGGGAGATTCAGCGTGGGAAAGCCGATGGTGCGGCCCAAACGTTTGCCCGGCACAACGGTGCCCTGCGAAAAATAGGAATACCCCAGGGCGGCATTGGCCGATCCGATATCGCCCGCTTCCAGAAGCTGGCGGATGCGGGTGCTGCTGATCGGGGCGCCATCCAGATTCACCCGGGGCGCACTGAAGACCGTCAAACCGTGGTGGCGGCCCTGGGCAATCAAGAGGCTGATGTCGCCTTTCCGTCCGCGTCCAAAGCGCCAGTTTTCCCCCACGTAGATCCCAGACAACTGCGGCAGATGCTGTTTGAGGTGCGGGATAAATTCCTCCGCTTCGATCCGCGCATACTCCGGGGTGAACGGCTGCGTGATCACGGCGTCCACGCCGAGTTGCAGCAGAACGTCCGTTTTTGTTGGCGTGTCCATGATCAGGCGGGTCGGATCATTCGGGCGGAAAAGTACACTCGGATGCGGCCAGAAGGTCAGCACCGCCGCCGCGCCCCCACTGCGTCGCGCCGACTGCACCGCCGCTTCGATCACGGCCCGGTGGCCCAGATGCACACCATCGAACATCCCGATCGCGAGATGCAAGGGCCGCGGCGGAAACACCGCCTGCGCCAGTCCGTCAAAATGCGAGGGCAAGTTCACACCACCAGGCTCGGCACGACGTCACGCACGTGCAGCAAATGTTTCCCCAACTCGGCCAGAGGCAGCGCTTCGATCTGTTCCATCGTGAGCGCTTGGGCGACATTGAGCTTGTCGGTCGCCGTGCGGCGCAACGCCGAGAGATGCGCGCCGCAACCGAGTTTCTGCCCGAGATCGTGGGCCAGCGTCCGCACGTACGTGCCCTTGGTACAGCGCATCCGAAAATCAAGCTCCGGTGGCGCAAAGCGCGTCAACTCCCAGTTGATAACACGAATAAAGCGGGGTTCCCTCACCACTTCCTCCCCTTTGCGAGCCAGCTTGTAGAGCGGCACGCCGTCGACCTTGATCGCGGAAAACATCGGCGGGGTCTGGTACTGGTCGCCGAGAAAGGTATTCATCGTCGCCGTCACTTGCTCGGACGTGAGCGGCGGAACCGGCCGGGTCTCCACCATTTCGCCGTCCGCGTCCTGCGAGTTGGTCACGACGCCGAGGGTGATGGTGCCGGTGTATTCCTTGTCGAGGCTGATGATGTATTGCGACATGCTGGTCGCCTTGCCGACGAGCACGACGAGCAGGCCCGTCGCCATCGGATCGAGCGTGCCGGCATGGCCGATGCGCTTCATCTTCAGCTTGCCCCGCAAACGGGCGATCACGTCGTGCGAGGTGTGGTCGCGCGGCTTGTCGACCAGGAGCACACCATCGAGTTCTTTGGGCTGGACCAGCATCAGGAAACCTTGGCTTGGGCGTCGATCAGGGCGAGTTGTTGGGCAAGGGCGACGACCAGCCGGGGATAAAATTCCGCCGCCGGTCCCTTGAAATTCAGTCCCGCGGCACAGGCATGGCCGCCGCCGTTGAACTGCGCGGCGACGAGATCGAGCCGGTAAACCGGATCCTTCGAGCGCAGGCTGCCTTTCGTGCTGCCATCAGGGCGTTCCTCAATCAGCACGCCGATCTGCACGCCGTCGATGCTGCGGGCATAGTCCACCAATCCCTCGGTGTCCTCGGTCGTCGCACCGGTCTCCGCAAAGACTCCCGTCGCCAGCGTCCCGATGCACACCCGGTTGGCGCACTCGAGGCGGAGTGAAGCGAGAAACTTCTGCAGCAGGCGCTGCCGCGCCAGCGACTCGCGTTCGTAGAGCTCAAACCCCGCCTCCACCGGGCTGGCGCCCCGCGCCACCAGTTCGCCCGCGAGCAAAAAGCAGCGCCGCGAGGTGGAGTTGAAGCGAAACTGGCCGGTATCCGTCAAAATTCCGGTGTAAAGCGCCTGCGCCGTCTGGGCATCCACCGGGAGATCGTTGTCGAAGAAGATCCCGGCGAGAATTTCGCAGGTCGCGGCGGACGCACTGTCGACCAGATTGACGGCGGCATACCCGACATTGGACAAATGGTGGTCCACATTGGCCACCGGCGCCGGGAACAATGCCTTCAGGCGGTCACCCGCCCGCGCATGGTCGGCGCAATCCACAAAGATCGCCACGTGGTCCTTGGCCGTCGCCTGGATGGCGTCGGTCCGCAGGAAAGTCATGCCTTTCGTCAGAAATTGCAGACGGCGCGGCACGGGATCCGAATTCACGCAGACCACATCGAACCCGCGCGCCGCGAGGACCCGGGCCAGGGCGACCTGGGAACCGATGCAATCGCCGTCCGGTCGCGCATGGCCGATGACCGCCAGCTTGCGACCGGCCTGGGTCGTGAGCAAACGGGCAAACACGCTCGAAAACTCGGGGTAAAATTTTTCCACGGCAGTCA
>CAMAPG010000300.1 GCA_945859965.1 Opitutus sp. GAS368
TCCTTGTCACCTGCGCTGTGTGGGTCTGCTCGATACGCGGGACATTTGCGGCGGCCGGCGATCCGCTCGATCAATGGAGCTGGCGGGGACCAGGGGCCAAGGAAAGCTTCAGGGGAGACAACTACAACTCCGCCGCTTGGGAAAAGGACACCCTCGTCGTTGTCGGGAGCAGCCACAAGGTCCTCTGGCGTAACGACAGCGACTCCAGTTGGCGCAGCTTCGAAACCGGCACACAACGCCCGCTGTACGGGATCACGACCGCCAACAAAACTTTTTTTGCCGTCGGTGCGCGCGGCACGATCCTTGTGTCGAAGGAGGGCGAAAAATGGACCGCGCGGAATTCGGGAATCGCGGTGCCCATTTCCGCCATCACCTACACCGACAGTGTCTTTGTCGCCGTGGGCGATGGCGGCCACATCCTCACGTCGCGCGTCGGCCGTGAATGGTCCCCGCAACCGTCGCGTGTCATCGATTCGTTGTACGGCGTGGCCTTTTTGAAGGGCAGTTTCGTCACGGTCGGCGCCAACGGCGTCATTCTTCAATCTGGTGACGGAACTTACTGGCTCCCACAAACCTCCGGAACGACAGGCGCCCTCCGCGGCCTCGCCGCCGGAGGCAATCAATTCGTCGCGGTGGGCGATGACGGGGTGATTCTTACCTCGACCCACGGACAGACTTGGATTCCCCGCAGCTCCGGAACCGGCAAATCCCTCAACAGTGTGGTGTATGCCCGGGGAACGTTTGTCGCCGTAGGCGCCGAAGGCACCGTCCTGTCTTCGAAGGACGGGATTGACTGGAAAGTGCGCAACTCGGGCGTGACGCATTATCTCAAAAACGTGATCTTCGCGCGCAATGCTTTCTGGATCGTGGGCTGGAACGGCGCCATTCTCGAATCGGGTGGTTTCGGCAAATAGCCGGCCAACGGCAGCGGTCGCCTGAAAATTGGCCGTGACCTGCATCTGGCGCAGGGGCTAGTATTCCGGCTCCTTTTCAATGGTCTCTTCCCTCAGTCCTGCGTCCGAAACCAACCGAGCCGCGTCGGCCGCCTCCAGCGCCGGCGATGACGTCGTCATCCGGGTTTTCCATCTGACGAAAGATTACCGCATTTGGACCAATCCCGCCGCCCGGCTCAAGGCCCCTTTGTGCGCAGGTCTGGCCCGTCTCCTTCCTCCGGGAACGCTTCGCGACCGCCTGCAGGCCCGGTCACTCACCTACTCGCGCGACTTTCATGCCTTGCGGGATTGTTCATTCGAAGTGCGGCGCGGAGAAACCTTTGGCATTGTCGGCCACAACGGCGCCGGGAAATCGACGCTTCTGCAACTCGTCGCAGGCACCCTGACGCCGACGAGCGGCCACGTCGAAGTCCATGGCCGGGTCGCAGCCCTGCTGGAACTGGGTTCGGGGTTTGATCCCAATTTTACCGGCGTGGAAAACGTTTTCCTCAACGGCTCCATCCTGGGACTTTCCGAAAAGGAGATCCGGGCCCGCTTCCAGGAAATCGTGGATTTCGCCGACATCGGGGATTTCATCCACCAGCCAGTCCGCACCTATTCCAGCGGCATGGTCATGCGGCTAGCCTTTGCCATTTCCGTCTGCGTGGACCCCCAGGTACTCATCGTCGACGAGGCCCTCGCGGTCGGGGACAATTATTTCGTCAACAAATGCTTTCACCGGCTCAACGAGCTGAAGGCCCGCGGGGTCACCATCCTGTTTGTCAGTCACGCCGCCACCACTGTCACGAGCTTGTGCAGCCGGGCGCTGTTGCTCGATCGCGGCACAACCCTGATGGTCGGCGAAGCGGAGCAGGTCGTGAATCACTACAATCAGCTCGTCCGCGAGCGACAGAGTGCCGACGTCCAGCGCGTGAGCGAGCAGGCCCACCCCGTCGAAACCGCCGGTACCCTGGCGGCCCCCGCCCCGGCCAAACCGTCAGTCGTGGCCGATCCGGAACTCGAGAAGAATTGCAAGGACACGCGCTTCGGCAATGGAGCCGCCCGGATCGTGCGGGTGCGCCTCGAGGACACCGCCGGGCATGAGCGCTCTGAATTCACCCACGGCCAGAATGTGGTGATCAAATTCTACTGCGAGTTTCACGAGGACTCCGATGAGCTCGTCATTGGCTATTTCTGCCGCACCGATACGGGCATCAATATCACAGGCACCAATACCCAAGTGGAAGGCATCAAGATTCCGCGCCAGCCCGCCGGCAGCCGCGCGCTGATGCTGTTTCACACCACCCTGCCCGTGCGCCCTGGAGTCTACTCGATCACAATGGCCCTCACCGGCCGGCGCGGCCGGGACATCGAAATCAGCACGCTGGACTGGGTCGATCTCGCCGCCTCATTTTCGGTCCACCTCGCCCCGAATCAGCCGGCCTTCGAGCAACAGGTGCTGATCCCCCATGATTTCGAGCTTCAGCCGCTGGAGTAAACGAGCCCCCTGACGGCGCCCCGCCCATGCTCACTCTCGCTCAAATCGGCTGCGGTTATTGGGGACCCAATTTGCTGCGTAATTTCTCGGCGCAGAAAAACGCCCGGGTAAAATATGTCGTCGAGGCCAGCGCCGACCGCCGGCGTTACGTGCAGGCCAATTATCCATCCACCCAGGCGGTGGAACAGATCGAAACCGTACTTGCGGATGCCGACGTGCAGGGGCTGATCATCGCCACCCCCGCCCGGACTCATTTCGAACTGGCGATGCGCGGACTGGAAAGCGGCCGCCACGTATTCGTGGAAAAACCCCTCGCGATGACGGTTGCGGAAGTCGACGCGATGACCCGCGTGGCCGTCCGGAAAGGACTCACCCTCATGGTGGGGCATACCTTCCTCTACAATCCGGCCGTGCTCTTTCTCAAACAGTTGATCGATTCCGGCGAACTCGGCCGCATCTACTACGTTTACTCCCAACGCCTGAATCTTGGCGTGGTCCGCTCCGATGTTAACGCGCTGTGGAATCTGGCGCCCCACGACATCAGTATTTTTAATTTCCTGCTGGGCGGACTGCCGTTGTCCGTGACCGCCCACGGGACCGACTACCTCCAGAAGGGCATTGAAGACGTGGTTTTCGCCAATTTGGAATATCCCAACCAGGTGCGCGCGAGCCTGCACGTGAGCTGGCTTGATCCCAACAAGGTGCGCAAGGTCACCCTGGTCGGCAGTCTCAAGATGGCAGTCTACGATGACGTGGCGAATGATAAGGTCACAATCTACGACAAAGGCATCGATTCCCCAGATTCCACGCGCGGAGTCCATCCGTTCGACCAGGCGCCGGCCAATCCCCTGATTTACCGCTTCGGCGAAAGCCACGTGCCGAAGCTTTCCTCCGTTGAACCGCTGCGCGAAGAAGCCGCCGATTTTATCGACGCCATCGCCCAGCGACGCCCGCCCCGCAGCGGAGCCGACAGCGGCCGGGGCGTCGTCGCGGTCCTGGAGGCGGCCTCGCTCTCCCTCAATAAAACCTCGCAACGGGTGCAACTCGACGAAATCCTCCCTGCGTCCGCATGATCTCCGTTGTCATACCCCTTCGAAATGAAGAGCAAAATGTGGCCCCGCTCGCGCAAAAACTCCTCGCTGCGCTCAATGCGCTCGGCCGCGAGTACGAAGTGCTTTTCATCAACGACGGCAGTACGGACGAAACCGCGGCCCGCGTCCGCGAAGCCTGCGCCTCCGA
>CAMAPG010000301.1 GCA_945859965.1 Opitutus sp. GAS368
CGTGTCTGGCTATTTCGATGCGCGCCAGAATCTCTGGAGCGAACCGTTTGACCGCAGTGTGTTCTCCCTGCTGACCCAGTTCGGCGACGCCGAGATCGCGACGATGATATTACCCCGGACTCTGCTCGTTGAAGCGTGCCGTGGACCGCAGGTCTCGGTGGCAGCTCCGGGGGGAAGCCGCGGAGTCGTGCGTTCGCCCGACATCACCCGTGTGAAGGCGGAAGTCGCCCGGGCGCTTCAGCTCGCGGACGGTCTTAATTCACCCGCGCCGATTGAGTTGATCGCGAGCGGCGACGGGCAGGGGCCTTTTGGATCCGTCGAGATGCTGAGCCGGTTTCTCGCCGCCGTGAACCCCGGGGCGGTGCTGTCGCCGGGCGAAGGCACTGTGGAGGTGGTGGCGTCCCGGTTCGATCCGAGAGTGCGACAGCAGCGCCAGATGCATGAAATCGATCGGCACAATCAATGGCTGCTCGGCCGGAGCGCCCAGCTGCGGGAAAAGTTCATGGCCGGGCTCGATTCCTCCTCCATCGAAAAGCACGAAGCCACAAAGCCCGCCTACGTGAATCATCTGCGCCGCGAAGTGCTTGGACGTCTTGAGATGCCGCTGCTGCCGTTCAATGCGAAATCGCGCCTGCGTTACGACGAGGAAAAGTGGAGCTGTTACGAAGTGCAACTGGATGTCTTCCCAGGTGCGAACGCGTTCGGGTATCTGGTCGTCCCCAAAGGGCTCAAGCCAGGCGAACGGCGCCCGGTGGTGGTATGCCAGCACGGCGGCGGCGGTAACCCCGACCAGCTCGTCAAGGACGATGCCGGCGCCTATCACTCGTTCGCAGCCCGCCTCGCAGAAGAGGGTTTCATCACGTTTTCGCCGTCGGTGATGTTTCCTCCCTCCGACAGTCTTGTGCGCAAGTGCAACAGTGTGGGCCTGACCCAATATTCCTACGTCGCCGCCATGCACCAGCAGATCGTCAACTGGCTGCGGGTCCAGCCGTTTGTGGAGGGGGATCGCATCGCGCTCTACGGCCTGTCCTGGGGCGGCAAGACGGCCATGCGCATGCCGCTGTTGGTGGACGGTTATGCCATGACCATCGTCTCCGGTGATTTCAACGAGTGGATATGGAAGACGGTCACAACGGACAGCGATTACAGCTACGTGTTTCAGCCGGAGCCTTACATCTTTGAGTTCGATTTGGGAAGCACCTACGGGTACGCGGAGATGGCAGCCTTGATCGCGCCGCGTCCGTTTATGGTTGAGCGTGGGCACTCCGATCCAGTGGGCACTGACGAGCAGGTTGGCTTCGAATTTGCCAAGGTGCGGCATCTCTACAATGCTCGGCTGAAGTTGCCGGAGAATTGTGCCATCGAATGGTTCGTGGGCGGTCACGAAATCAACCGGGGCGAGACTTTCAAGTTCCTGCATCGTCATCTCGGCCGCTAGGACCAGTTAATGCCGGCAACACTATGAACCTGATCAACATCGCCCGTGACCAGCTCCATGGGAGCACGCCCCCGGTATTCTGTCGCTGCTACCCAATCGTCCATCGCGCTCGAAAAGCGGTTTCAGATTGGGTGGCCGCCGAAGTAAGGGCGGCGATTGATCGTGGATTGGCGGCTGCTCACGTCGGCGAATACTGGGAATACGGAAATGCGAAACCGCTTCTAGCCCTCGCGCTGGCCTGTGCCGTTCTTCCAACTCTGTCGATTGCGGGCGCTGAAGCCCCAGTCCAGAGAATCTTCCGAGCAGGCGCCCACGCGATCGACGTCACACCCACCAACTTTCCGGTCATTATCAATGGCGGTTTCTTTGCCATGCACGCTGACCGGGCAGTGGATCGGCTGCATGCCCGCTGTCTCGTGCTCGATGACGGAACAGTCCGGGTCGGACTCTGCGTGTTGGATAGCTGCCTGATTCCGCGCGAGTTCGCCGACGAAGCCAAACGCGAGATTCAGAAGGCTACCGGGTTAGCTCCGGAACGGGTGATGATTTCGGCGACGCACACTCACTACGCTCCGTCGCTGATGTCCGCTCACGGCGTCGATGCGGATGCGCGCTATTCGAAGTATCTGCTGCCGCGCCTGGCCGAAGGGTTTCGTTTGGCGGTTAGTAATCTCGCGCCGGCCCGGGTGGGTTGGGCGGTGGTGCCGGCTCCGGAACACACGCACACCCGGGTATGGATCCGGCGACCTGACCGGGTAGAATCCGATCCGTTCGGCGAACGCACCGTGCGCGCGAACATGCATCCGGGACACGAGAACCCCGCCGCCATCGCCCCTTCGGGCCCCTCCGATCCAGATCTGTCGTTGCTCGCCGTGGAAACCCCGGATGGTCGGCCGATCGCAGTGCTGGCCAACTACGCGATGCACTATCATGGTGGCACGAAACCAGTCTCGGCCGATTACTTCGGTCGTTTCGCGGACCAATTGGGCGGGTTGTTGGGAGCCGGAGCAACGCAACCTGCTTTCGTGGCCATGATGTCCCAAGGCGCCAGCGGCGATCAGCAGTGGATGGACTACTCGAAGCCGGCCCGGAACGTTTCCATCGACGCGTACGCCGCTGCCCTGGCGCAGCTTGCGCAGGCCGCCTATCGGAAAATTCAGTGGCACGACTGGGTCCCGTTGGCGATGCGGGATCAGGATCTCCCGCTGCGCACGCGACAGCCCAGCGCGCAACGCCTGGCATGGGCCCGGGAGGTGGTAGCGGCGTTTCAGGGACGTCAGCCCAAGACCCTGCCGGAGGTCTACGCCCGCGAACAAATCTGGCTGCACGACAATCCCGTTCGCCCGGTGAAACTGCAGGCCCTGCGCGTCGGGGAACTCGGGATGGTCACCGCTTCGGCTGAAGTGTTCGCGATCTCAAGTTTGAAAGTAAAAGCCCAAAGCCCGCTGCGCCCCACTTTTTTCATCGAACTGGCCAATGGTGAGGACGGCTATATTCCGCCGCCCGAACATCACGCACTCGGCAGCTACAACACCTGGGCCTGCCGCACAGCCTGTCTGGAGGTTGACGCCGAAAACAAAATCGTCGACCGCCTCCTGGCCTTGTTGGAGGAGGTCTCCGGCCTGCCGCGATTGGGGCTGGTGGAAACAGACGGTACCTACGCCAAGGCGGTTCGCGCCTCGAACCCGATCACTTATTGGCGCTTGAACGAGCTTGACGGAAGGAACCTGCCGATCGCCGCGGGTCGAGATCGGGCGGCTACCGCGGAATCTGGCGTCGTCTTTTTCCTCGACGGACCGATGTCCCCCGCGTTCTCCGGTTCCAACACAGTCAATCGCGCGTATCACTTTGCCGGTGGCCGTTTGAAATCCTCCGCGAGCGAACTCGGGCCGGCTTATTCTGTGGAATTCTGGTTCTGGAATGGCCTGCCCCATGCCGCCCGTGCTGTGACCGGACATCTGTTCTCGCGCGGAGCGCACGGAGTCTACGGCGCCCCCGGAGAACATTTGTCGATCGGTGGGACACGCGCGGCTTCAGGCCGTCTCATCTTCGCCAATGGCGGCAGTGACACCAGCGCGGCGTTGACCGGTCGCACGGAGCTGGCGGTCAAGACCTGGCATCACGTGGCCTTGGTGCGCGACGGCGCCCAAGTGGCCGTGTATCTGAACGGCGATTCGGTGCCGGAAATCCAGGGCCAGATTGAGCCCGGCCATCGGTCCGATGC
>CAMAPG010000302.1 GCA_945859965.1 Opitutus sp. GAS368
CCTCGTGCAAAACTTTGATAGCCGTTCAGCACCCAGCCTCAAAATTGTCGAAAAGAAGCGCGCTCGAATTTGATCGGAATTGGACAATTCCTTGGGGTGTGCACGGGCCGAGGTCTCTTCCAGAGGAAAAATAGGATACTTTCCTCGAACCATGAAAACTAACCCGTATGCTGACGAGCAACGTCCTTTCACCCCAAACTTTGAAATCAAAATCGACGCCCTTTGGGCGAAGGCAAACACTGCAACAGGGGCTACGCGCAGATGTCATTTCATGCCTCAATTCCTCATGCGTCGATGGGCGGTGGACGACGCGCTGAGAGTGGAGGACTTGACGACGGGAATCGTGACGAGCCGCCCGACGAAAAAGATACGAAATGGGAAAACAAAGAACGCTTTCATAGATATTGGCGTCGAGAACGACCTCTACACTACGTTCGATGGGAGAAAAGTAGACCGCGCGACTTTGGAAGCGCTATTCGGCCAACTTGAATCCAAGACCTCCGAGACTCTCGACCGGATCGCAAAAAACGATTGGCTTCTATCCGATCAAGACCGCGTTACGCTGTCGCTCTTCGTCGCCGCCACGGCCCTGCGGCTTCCACCTGTGCTGAGTACAGTCGAGACCGAATACCAGCCCGATTTCGAAAAGGTCACCCCCGGAGCAAAGCAGACGCCCGGCAACACTGGCGACTGAACTCCTCCCTATTACCTTGGCACGTGCCAGCGCGGTTCGCTATTAACCAAGTCGCTTACTTGTAGGTTCTTAAAATGGTACCGGGTTCAAATGAGTCAGTTTGACCTGACTGAAATCGTGCAAAATGAGCGCCTATACGCGCACAGGAGTGCAACTCGCATAGGTGAAGGCAGGCGTTTAATTTACGCTTCCCGTGATCTCGCAGGGATCGGTAGTGTCCGGATGCCTTTCATGACGACCGAACACCTTGAACGCGCCCGCCGATTGCTCTGCGCGCTTCAGAATAAAATCCGCGATGCCGTCATTGCGGCCCGGGAGAGTCAGGCCGATCGATTTGCGCAGGTCGCGGGGATCACGGCCTCGGACACCATTTATCGCGTCGATCGCATCAGCGAAGCGGCCATCCTCGCCTGGTTTGAGGACTATTGGCCGCGCAGCTGGCCGGTTGAACTGGTGATGGAAGGTCTCGAAGATGGAGAATCGGTGACCTTTCCGGCCGGAACGCCGGTGGGACGGACGCTTTTCAAATGCATCATCGATCCAGTCGATGGCACGCGGGGCTTGATGTACGACAAACGCTCCGCCTGGGTCCTGGCGGGTTTGGCGCCCCAGCGCGGGGCGAGCACAGGACTCAAGGACATCGTGGTTGCCGCGATGACCGAATTGCCGACGAGCAAGCAATGGCGCTCAGATCAAATCAGCGCGATTCGCGGAGGTGGTCCGAAAGGAGTGTTGGCGCAGGCCGTCGATTGGCGGCGCCGGACCCGGACCCGGTTTATTCCGCGACCGTCCCGGGCGCGGAATTTCGAACATGGCTTCGCTTCGTTTGCGCGTTTTTTCCCCGAGGGCAAATCACTGATCGCCCGGATCGAGGAAGAATTGTGGCAGGAGCTGCAGGGACCGGGCGCGAGCGGGCATTCGCCGCTCATTTTTGACGACCAATATATTTCAACGGGTGGCCAGCTCTACGAACTGCTGGTGGGCCATGACCGGATGATCGGCGATATCCGTCCACTGGTGTTTAAAAAACTCCGCCGCGTATCGTCGCTGACCTGTCATCCCTACGATATCTGCACGGCGCTGATTTTTACCGAAGCGGGCGGAATCGTTGAATCACCGGAGGGCCGGCACCTGGACGCACCGCTGGACGCGATTTCAAGCGTGGCCTGGATGGGTTATGCCAATGCGCACCTGGCGGGAAAAGTCCGCCCTGTGCTGCGCCGCCTGCTGAAACGTCATTTGGGCTGACCGTCGAGCAATTACCGGAGAAGGGTTAAGAAATCCGCTCAAACAGGCAGCGGGAAGGAATTTTAGGCCGGATGGCCTTCCGGTTCGTCACACCGGAAATCATTCCGGTGTGCCGTGGAGAATTCCCGGCAATCCTGCAAAGTGGGAAAACCGCGCCGCCGTCGGGCGGGAAAGAGTGCCGATCCAATGGAAAAGCCAGTTGACAGCGAAAACTCTCCCCAGCACGTTGCTCCTTCGCTTTGTTGCAGGGTGGAGCAGCCTGGTAGCTCGTCAGGCTCATAACCTGAAGGTCGCTGGTTCAAATCCAGCCCCTGCACCCAATTTAACTCCCTCGTGGACCTAACGGTTACGAGGGAGTTTTGGCTTTTAGAGGGCCGAAAAAGGCGCTTCAGTTGAACAGGTCCGTACAGAGGCGGACAGTTTTGGACGGAGACCCAGAAACGGACCCAGTGAAGCGCCGTGAGCTCGGTGAGCTTCGCGCATCGGACTCGACATGAAAGTGCTGTTTCAAAATCCTCCCCTCTTTCGGCCGCAGATCAAAGGGTGCCGCGCTCAATTCACTAGGCGTGCAAGAAACGGTTGGTATTGGCACAGGAAATCCGTGCCAATCCGGTACAGCATTACCTGTCTCGGGCGGTATCGAAGCTGCCGTGACGTGAGACCGCTTTCGTTTCAATATTCCGAATCGGGTCCGATTCGGAATAACGCCCGGACGATCGGCCGAAAGCGGAGCACCGGTTTCAGGCCCGGAAGGTAAATCAAGCACCGCTGGCGACTTCCTGCACGTGGGCGGCGGGACTTTTCGCTCGCGCCGCGCCCGCCTTTGTCGCCATTCGCTCCGCCAAGTCCAATCCCGAGAGCGCCGCGGCTTCCACCCGCGGACCACCCAGTGCGTCACCCGCCATGCCCAGGCCTAGTTCGGGCAACCACACGCAGGACTCTACGTGCGTCGCCGCCGGCTCACTGAATCTCCAGCGCTGCAGCGTCACCTTCAGGACCGGCGAGCCCAGGAGGCTCTCGATCCCAGGCAACACCAGTGCCGCCAACTCCGACTCCGTCTTCACGTAATGCTCCGCTGCAAACGCGGGACTCAAATGCACCGTCACTGCCGCCGCCACTCCCGGCGAAATTCCTTTTTTGGAATTGTCCGCGATCCAACGCACCGGCCCGGCGGCCAGCGCCACGCCTTCGGCCGGCACCGCGCTCGGTCCTTCCAGCGTCAACAGCAACGCAAGGCAGGGGTGATAGGTCAGCGCCGCCAAAACGCCCGCCAGCTTGTCCGGCAAGCCCACGCTGCCGGTCTGCAGCAACGCCAACGATTGCGGCATCGGTGCCGTCAGCACCAAACGTCCCGCTCGCATCGCGGACTGGTTTTCGATCATCAACTCCCACCCGCCATCTGCGCGCTGCACCTTGACGACTTTCGATTCGCGTCGCACGTCGAGACCTTCCGCCAAATATTTTCCCAACGCATTCATGCTTGGCCGGGCGATCCAGCGGTGCGCCGATGCGGCCGGCCATGGCGCCACCACGCCGTGCGCCGCCCACTCGGCCACCAGCCCCGCGAAACGCGCCGACTTCGCCGTGAAATACTGCGCGCCCGAATCAAACACCGCCGCCTCCACCCGTTTCGTCGCGAGGCGTCCGCCCAGTCCCCGGCTTTTTTCCAGCACCACCACGTCCTCGCCCCGCGCCTT
>CAMAPG010000303.1 GCA_945859965.1 Opitutus sp. GAS368
GATCCCTGGAAAAACGCCCGTGGTGGTGATGACCCTGCAGAAGGAGCTCATGGGCTCGGACGATTATTATTTTCCGCTGAACGAAATCCGCACGGAGGACCTGGGCGCCACCTGGTCGAAGCCGGTGCAACACGATGTGACGCTTGGCCGGAAATCCCTGGCGGATGGAGTGGAGGTGGCTGCCCTCGACTTCACCCCGAAGTGGCACGCCCGGACCGAACGGATCCTGGGTATCGGGCACTCGGCCTACTATCAGCACGTCAAGCTCATGAAGGTGAGGCCGCGTCAGACAATCTATGCGGTTTACGATGCGCAGGCGCACACCTGGTCGCAGTGGCAGAAGATCGACATGCCGGACGAGCAGGGAAAATTCTTCAATTCCGGGGCCGGTGCGGCGCAGCGCGTCGATCTGCCCAACGGAGACATTCTGCTGCCGTTTTATTTCAAAAGCAAAGAACAGGAGGACTATCGCGTGGCGGTCATGCGCTGTTCGTTCGATGGGAAAAAATTGTCCTATCGCGAACACGGCAACGAACTGGTCAGCGGAATTGAGCGTGGGTTTGTCGAGCCCTCGCTGACCCGTTTTCAAGGCCGTTATTTCATGACCATCCGCAACGACCGCAATGGCTACATCACGACGAGCACCGACGGCTTGCAGTATGCCAAGCCGCAGGTCTGGCGCTTCGACGACGGGCAGGAGTTGGGCAGTTACAACACCCAGCAGCATTGGGTTACGCACAGCGACGGCCTGTTCCTGGTTTACACGCGGAAAGGCGCCAACAATGACCATATCATCCGGCACCGCGCGCCACTGTTTATCGCCCAGGTCGATCCGGACCGGCTCTGCGTCATCCGCGGGACCGAGAAAATTCTCCTGCCCGAGCTCGGCGCTTATTTTGGAAATTTCGGCGTCACCGAGGTGAACGAAAATGAAACCTGGGTGACGGACGCGGAAGGCATGATCCGCGTGGACATGAATAAATACGCCGCGCGCAACCGGGTCTATGCCGCCCGCCTGATCTGGGAAAAGCCGAACCGGCTGATGAGCGCCGGAGCGGTGGAATCGCCAGTCACTCCGGCGGCTCAGTCCAAGTAGCCTATCGTGGCCGGTTGATTATTTCGCCGGCACGGCCACCAGATCGAGCGCGAGGTGTGGGCGTGCGGTGCCTTTGAGGCGCACCGCGGATGCGGCGGGAGGACGTGCCGGATCGAAATAGACATCCCGGATGGCCCCGAGCGGGGCTGTGCCGGCGGGATCGTCCAGGTAATAGGTCGTTTTGACGAGGTGACGGAAACTGCTGCCGGCATCGAAAAGGGCGCTGCCGAGCTTTGAAAAAATCCGCTGCCACTGTTCGGACAGCGAACCGTCCGTACCTCCGTCGATACCGGAAATAAAAATCAGCGGCGTGCCGGCAGCCACGCGTGCGACCCGGCTGAAACGGGTGGAGACGCTCATTCCGGGGAGGGTGGGAAAGGTCAGTGGGTCAGTGCCCGAGGTCGTCGATCCGGCGGCGGCCACCAATTCGATTTCCGTCGGAAGCGGGGAGATCCATTCGACCAGCACCAAGGGTGGCATGGGAGCGGGAGCAAAACTCCGGGCCACGGCGGCAGTCACGACCGCATGATCGACGAACGGTTGGATGAAGGCCTTGACCTGCACGACATCGGTCTTCGTCAGGCCGAGGTGCGCCAGGCTGCGGTGCAGGCTCTCCATCGTCAGCTGGGTCGCGGTGGCCAGGTCGGCGGCTTTTTCCGCCTGACCCGAGATGAACACCTTGCCCCCGGCCGGCAGGATGGCAGCGGAACTGGTAATGACCTCGACCGCGGCCGGGGATTTTTTTACTGCAGCCACGGCGTCGAACGCCACGAGCGCGCCTGGTTGCGACAGCGGCGAAACCACGGTGGTGACCGCGGGTGGCGCCGCGTCGAAGCGTTCGGCGAGGAGGGCATCGACGGCCGCAGCGGAACGTTCGTCCGCGAGGTAGACGTTGAGCCGCAGCACAGTGGTGAGATCGCCGCCGGCTTTGGCCAGGAGCAGGCCGATCTGGTCGAGCGCTTGTCCAGCCTGTCCGCGCGCATCGCGCGAGAGATCCGCGGCGTAAACCTGGGCGGTGAATATAAGGGGTCCATCGGCCGCCCGTACGAACAAAGCCGTGCCGTTCCGATGCGAATGAGGAACGCGTTGGATCGGCGGTGTGTCGGCGAAGGCGAAGGTCGCGGTGGCCGCGGCGGCGATGAGGACGAAAAAGCGTTTCACGATAAGGGTGACGGCATCCGCATCACGGCTCCTAGCGCAACTTCCACTTGGCCTGGCGGAGCACGGCGTTGTGCGAGCCGGGGCGCTCTTCGTACCAGACGGTGACGAGCGTTTCATCGGGAAGCTGGGCCGTGCTGGGATAGCCAAGGTCATCGCTGACCCCATCGCTGGTCAGGATCATTTCCGGTCCCCACGTCTGCCCGTGGTCCTTGCTCGTTTTGGCGCGAATCCCGAGGGGTTTTTTGCGCATGCCATAGGTCATCAACAGCACATCGTCCTTCAAGCGCACGAGGTGGGAGGGATAGCCGGTGACACCGATCTCATGCGGTGACGTCCAGGTGCGGCCGCCGTCCTTCGATTCGGTCTGCGTGATCCCGGTATTGATCGTCGGTGAACCCTGTTCGACGCTTTTTCCCACGGTGCGCGGCTGGGCGCTGGCGGGAGCGGCTGGCGCCGGTTTTTTATCCCTGACCTGGACAATGAGCGTTCCATCCGCGGCTTCGACGGCGTGGATTTCCCCGGCCCGCAAAGGTAGATCGGAAAGCAAATCCCAGGTCAGTCCGTCGTCGTTCGAGATCCAGGCGCCGGCTTTTTTGCCATTGGCACCCGCGTAGAGAATGCGTCCGTCGGCGAGTTGCGCGGGGCCATGGGGACTGAAACAGGGCACGGTATAGGCGGCGGACCAGGTGATGCCGCCATCGGTCGAACGGATCATGCGCGGGCCGCGCAATTTCTCCTTTTCCGCATCGGTGGTCCGCAATTCCGCGATTCGCCAGCGTTCCATGTGCAGGGCCAGGGCGTCGCCAAACACTTCCTTCATCCGGCGGTTCTGGTGCTTGTAATGGATCTGGTAGGCCAGCGAGCTGTAGACCGGCACGAGGATTGTGCCGCGCCGGGTGACGAGAATCCCGGAATCGCGGTCATCGATGGCGCTGTCGAAAAGAATCTGCGGCCACGCCCACGAATTTCCCCCGTCAGAGGAAACCATGCATTCCAGCCGGCCGAAGGGACAGACGTGGTCTTCCCGTCCGCCCGAATACACCAGCATCAACTTTCCCTCGCGAATGGCGATCGTCGGCCAGCCGTCGTAGTACTGCGGCTGGTGGCTGATCACTTTGGTGTCCAAAACCTCGTGTGTGACGGGCAAGGCCGTTTCGGTGGCGGACAAACGGAGGGAAACCAGAGTGGCTCCCAGAAAGAAGCCCGCGAGGAATCGCGAAGCCGGGAAAAACCGTGGCTGCAACGCGGACAGCGGGGGTAGTTGCTTCATGGGCCATGAGCATCAGACGTGCGCCGGTCGCGCACAAGATCAGGATCGGAAAAAGCCCGATGCTTTTCGGCATCTTTCTCCTCAATCTTTATCTTTCTCTTTCTCGGATC
>CAMAPG010000304.1 GCA_945859965.1 Opitutus sp. GAS368
CACCCGCGCCCACGCCGCGCACGTTCCAAGGCTACCGGCGCCCGGGCGGCCGTGGAGTGGGGACGCGCAATTTTGTGGTGATCCTGGGCACGACCTCGCGCACGGCGGGACTCGCGCGGCAGCTGGCGGCCCGCTTGCAGCCGCTCGCGAAGATTCACCCGGGCATCGACGGCATCGTGGCCATCGCGCACACCGAGGGCGGCGGCCCGGAAATGCCGAATAACTCGCTCGAGCTGCTGAAGACGCTGGCCGGGTTCATGGTGCATCCGAATGTCGGCGCCGTCCTGGCGCTCGATCACGGATTCGAACCGGTCAACAATGCCAGGCTGCAGGCGTTCATGCGCGAAGGCGGATATCCGCTCGAGGCGGTGCCGCATCGTTTTCTGACCGCCCGCGGCGCGATCGCCACGGAGCTCGCCGAGGGCGAGCGCATCGTGCGCGGCTGGTTGGCGGAGGCAAATGCCTGCCGCCGCACCGCGGAGCCCGTGAGTGGGCTGCGCGTGGCGCTGCAGTGCGGGGGCTCGGATGCGTTTTCCGGTGTCTCCGGCAATCCGCTCGCCGGCGCGATGGTGCATGAAGTCGTGCGGCATGGCGGCGCGGCCAATCTTTGTGAAACCGACGAGATGATCGGCGCGGAAGCTTACATCCTGCGCAACATGCGCGATCTCGCGACGGCGCAGGCGCTCCGGGACCGGATCACCGGGTTCAAGGAACGGCTTTCCTGGCACGGCGCGACGGCCGAAGCGAATCCCTCGGCGGGCAACAAGCTGCGCGGGCTCTATAACATCGTGCTGAAATCCCTCGGCGCGGTGCACAAGAAGGATCCGCGCACCCGGGTGGAGGCGGTGATCGATTATGCCGACCCGATGCGGATCCCCGGATTCCATTTCATGAACAGCCCGGGCAACGATCTCGAAGGCATCGCCGGGCAGGTAGCGGCCGGCTGCAATCTCGTGCTCTTTGTCACGGGCAACGGCTCGATCACGAATTTCCCCTTTGTGCCCACGCTGAAGGTCACGACCACGACCCGCCGTCACCAGCTGCTCCAGCATGAAATGGATATCAACGCGGGGCGTTACCTCGACGGCGAAACCATGGAGGCGCTGACCGCCGAGTCGTTCGACCTGCTGCTCGACACGGCTTCGGGCCGCCAGACCAAAGGCGAGCACGCCGGGCATTCGCAGGTTTCGATCTGGAGAAACTGGCGGCAGACCGCCCCGTCGCACCTCGCGACGATCCGGAGCCGCCCGGTGCCGGACGGCGTTCCGGTGCTGACGCAGAAAGATGCGGCTGGCACCGACCGGCGAGCAGCGGCTGCACTGGAGACGGCGTTCCCGGTGTACGCGCTCGAAGGCGGACGTTGGGCGACGGAGCGAATTGCCCTGGTTTTGCCGACGAGTCTATGCGCCACGCAGATTGCGCGGCTCGCGGCAGAGCGATTGACGGCTAGCGGACTCGGGCGGGAGCAGGGAATTTCGCGGTTTGTCGCGCTGGTGCACACGGAGGGCTGCGGCTTTGGCGGTGAAGGCACGCGCGAACGGCTGCAAAACGCCTATCGTGGTTATGCGACCCACCCGAATGTGGCGGCCGCGTTGCTCCTGGAGCATGGCTGCGAAAAAGTGCCCAACGACGCGATGCGCCGGCAGTTCGAGGCGTCGGACATTCCGCTGGCGCGGTTTGGCTGGGCGAGCGTGCAACTGGACGGCGGCATCGACCGGGTGCTGCAGAAAGTGGAGGCGTGGTTTCAGGAGAATTTTTCCGCTCTCCGCGCACCGGCAGAAATCCCGGCGAATCTGGGTGCGCTCACGATCGGACTGCAGACCTGCATTCCCTATACCGATGCGACTGCAGGGATACTCGCGACGTTTGCGCGCGGGGTGGTGGCAGCGGGTGGCACGGTTCTGATCGCGGAGTCCGATCCATTGCTGGCCAACACGGCGCACCGCCGGCTGCTGCTGGGCGAAGGCGCGTTGCGGGCATCACTCGTGGCCGGCCAGGTCGCCGATCGCCCCGGCCTGCACGTGGTGGAGACGGAGACGTCGGATTGGTCCGAAAACCTCGCCAGCCTGGGTGCGTGCGGGGCGCATCTGTTTGTCACGCTCGTGTCGGAACACGCGCGCGAAGGCCATCCCTTGCTGCCGGTTCTGCAATTTGTCGAGGGCGCGCAGCGCGCGGGGATCGCGCCGGAAGACGTCGATGGATTTTTGTCCGGCAAGGCCGAGGCCGATCTCGCCCTGCTGGCGCAACGCGTGGCCGCCATGGCGCAGCGCGAGTATGTACCGGCGATGACGAAAACGGGGCTGAATCATTTTCAGCTGACGCGGGGCCTGCTCGGTGTCTCGACGTGATGGGTAGCGGCCATCGTCCCGATGGCCATCCTGTGAGGTGGCGGTCAGAGACGACCGCCGCTACCTTGTATTTCTGGCCAATTTATTTCCAGTAAACGCGGGCCAGCAGAAGATCCCCGATATAGCGGATGTAGTTGAAATCCTTCCGGTCGACCCAGAAGAGGTCGCCTTTTTTGGAGTGAGCAAACTGGCCCTGCAGCCATTCGCCGCTGGTGATCCAGACTTCGTCGTCCGAGACGTTCACCAGGTTGAAGTTGCCCATCCGGGCGCCGTTTTGCGGGAAAACGATCCGTTCCGTTTTGCGAATGACCCGCATCGTGGCGGGATCCACCTCCGCCATGAACAGCGGCGCGCGGCTTCGCATCACACCGCCGTTCAATTCGCTCTTCCGGTTGTACACAAGATAGAGCGTGTCGCGGTGCTTCAGCCATTTCTGCTGCGTGTTGTAGTTGCCGAGGTCCTCGCCGTCGTCGAACCGCCAGGGCGTCGGCTCGCTGAACTGCAGGCCGTTATCGCTTCTCGCCACATAGCCCCGGAGATTGTGCCGGATGGTCAGGAAAAATTTTCCGCCAAAGGCGATCAGCGACGGCTCGGCCAGTCCCCGCTCCGTGTCCACGGCCAGGACGTTGCCATGCTCGATGAACTTGAGGTGCGTGCCGTCGAAGCTGAAGCGCAGCACCGTGACCCGGGTGTGCGCCGGGTTTTCACCGGGCTTCAACGCACCGCGGTAATATCCCGGGAGCAGGATCGTGCCGTCCGCCTGTTCATGGAACTGGCCGTTGTAATAAATGCCCAATTCCGGTTCCGGCGGAAGGTTCACCGCCTCCCAGGGATCAAAATCGTTTTTCGCGGGATTCCAGAGCGAAAGGACGATGCGGGGGATGAGTTTGGGCGAGCGGTAGTGGCCTTCGTTTTTGTTGTTCGTGTCGATGGCCTGCTTGCCCGAGGCAAAGTGATTGCCGCCGCCGTCGCGGACGAAGTGCGTGTTGCCGAGGGCGAGGAACGTTCCGGTTTTCCGGTGATAGAGAAATCCGAACCACGGTTCCTCGAAGGCATTTTCCTCCTGCGGTTCCTTGCGCCAGTTCTGGCAGAGGATCGGATTGGTCCAGGTTTTACCCAGGTTGTCGGTCTTCAGATAAAACTGCGGGCCGACATCGTTTCCGGTCAGATAAGTGGCGCGGATGAAAACCTGCGGCGGTTTGCCGGCCGCGCCCGGGATCATCCCGATCGCGGGTTCGAACCAGGCCTGGTTGTTGCGGCGGCCCTG
>CAMAPG010000305.1 GCA_945859965.1 Opitutus sp. GAS368
GTGCTTCATGCCGCTTACTGTCGGCGGTGGACTGCGTTCGGTAGGCGACATCGAGGCGATGCTCAAATCGGGCGCGGACAAGGTTTCCCTCAATACGGCGGCGATCAAGGACCCCGAACTGATCCGGGCCGCCGCCGATCGCTTTGGCGCGCAATGCATCGTCGTCGCGATCGACGCCAAGCGCGAGCCGGACGGCAAGTCCTGGCGCGTTTACACGCATGGCGGCCGCAATCGCACCGAACTCGACGCCGTCGCGTGGGCCCGGCAAGCCGTCGCCTTGGGCGCAGGCGAAATCCTGCTCACCAGCATGGACGCGGACGGCACCCAGGCCGGCTATGACTGTGCGCTGACCCGGGCCGTGAGCGATGCCGTGGCGGTTCCCGTCATCGCCAGCGGAGGCGCCGGAAAAATGGAGCATTTCGCCGACGTCCTCGACGCCGGTCGCGCCAGTGCCGTGCTCGCCGCCAGCCTTTTCCATTTTGGCACCTTCACCATTCCGCAGGTGAAGGACTATCTGTCGGCCCACGGGATGCCGGTGCGGCGTTAGGAGCTGTTTGGAAAATGCCGGTTGCTTTAGATTCACGTAGCGAAACGCGTGAGCGTTTCGCTACAAGAATCCAAGGCAGACCGGCACTTCTCAAGCAGCTCCTAAGTCGGTGAAGCGGGTTCGGAAGGAGCTTCCGCAACGACCTCGGGCGCCGGCGCCTTGGCCTTCGGCGGGCCCACCAGCACGCTGAGTTGCTCCTGCACCTGGATGAAAAATTGCGGCGTGAGCTCGCCCACCGGCACTTCGAAGGACTGCTTGGACTTCGCGTGTTCGTAAACATTCCGGGTCCCTTCGGGATTCCGGCCCCGCGGGCGCAGGACTTTTTTCCGTTCCAACATCAGCGCCAGAAACTGCAGCAGGCGGGTGTTCGCCTCCGTCGGCTCGGTAAACGGATCGGCCAGCGTGATGAACAGGTTTTCCGCGGTCAGTTTCATCGTGCGGTCGGGATTTTCGCCCGCCCGGCGCGGCTTGAACGCATGGGTCCAGCTGCAGGCGACAAAGCCGGTCGGTGCAAATTCCCCGGCCACGGACTCCCGCACGTCGTAGCGGAGAATTTCGGGCGTTTTGGGATCCTGCACCAGATAACTCGCCACGCGCTCGCCCTCGACAAAGGGCTGGCCCGTGACCCAACACGTGTGCGCGAGTGGCTGCAAATTCAACTCCATGGTCACTTGTTTACTTGTCGTGGCGCGCGACGCTAGCCAATTTCCAACCGCAGACATGACCGGACGCCTTATCGCCATCGGCGACATTCACGGATGCTACCAGGAATTCAGCGATTTGATCGCCAAACTGGAGCTGCAAAACGACGACCAGCTGATTCTCCTCGGCGATTTGTTGAACCGTGGACCGGACAGTCGCAAGGTCATCGAACTGGCCCGAGAGCACCGCGCCATTTCGCTGCTCGGCAATCACGAGTTGCGCCTGCTCAATTATCGCCGGACGAAGGACGAAAATTATTTCAAGGCCGAGGACGCCGAAGCCCTGGAGAAACTGCAGCCCGACGACTGGGCCTATCTGGAAGCAATGCCGCTCACCCATTCGCTCGAGGAGCTGCAGACGGTGCTCGTCCACGGCGGTTTCCTGCCCAATGAGCCCTGGCAAAAACAGCCGGCCCAAGTGGTGACCCGCATTCAAGTGATCGACCGCGAAGGCCGGCCCCGCAAACGCGCGGAATGCGAGAATTGTCCGCCGTGGGCCGACTTGTGGAACGGCCCCCCGTTTGTCGTCTATGGCCACACGCCGCGCCGCGAAATCTATAAGCTGAAATGGTCGGTCGGCATCGATACGGGCTGCGTCCTGGGCGGGAATCTCACTGCCTACATCCTGCCCGAAAGACGGTTCGTTCAGGTGAAGGCGCGGAAGGCGTATTACTCGTAACCCGGGATTGTCATCCTGAGCGAAGCGAAGAATCCCCTGGATCCTGCTAACAGACTCGCCTTGGTCGTGTCCTAATTTCGCCGCTGCTGCCTTGGATCGTTCTCTTTCTCGTAATCGTTCTTCGTTCTCTGCTGGAGGGGAACGAGAACGATTTATTCTACGGTTCGCAAATTAGGACATTACCCTCGCCCTGGATTCTTCGCTTTGCTCAGAATGACAAAATAAACAGGTATGGCCGCCTCCCCCTCCCCCTCCCATCCCGGCCTCCTGCTGCTCTGCGTCGATTTGCAGCCGGTGTTTATTCAGGCGGTCCATGCGGGTGAGCGCCTGCAACAACGGTGTTCGTTTGCCATCGCCGCCGCGCACGGACTCGGCCTGCCCATCGCATTTACGGAGCAAGTGCCGCAAAAACTGGGCGGCACGGCCCCCGAACTGCTCGCGCTTTCCGGCAAGGCTCCCGCGTGGGGCAAATCCACGTTCTCCGCTTTCGCCGATGATGGCATCCGCGATGCCCTGCGCCAGCGCGATGTCGATCACCTGCTGATCTGCGGGCTCGAGACCTCCATCTGCGTCTATCAAACCGTGCTGGATGCAATCGATGCCCAATATCAGGTGACGGTTTTGAGCGACTGCGTCGGCGCGCGCCGGCCGGATGACGCCGAGGTGGCACTGCGGGCCCTGACCCAGGCCGGAGCGCATGTCCTGCCGGCGGAAACGGTTTTTTACGCGTTGTTAGGCGACGCCGGGCACCCTTTCTTCAAGAACTTCACGCAACTCGTGAAACAGTATGGCTGATCCGGAAGAATTTGCCCACGAACACACGAACGACACGAAATTCCGAGCCCCGGTTTAGCCCACGGAACACACTGAATACACGGAAGGAGAGTTTATTCCGCGTATTCTGTGTGTTCCGTGGGCAACCCTTCTGAATTATTTCCCTCCGACAACTCCCCTTCGGCTCATGCCCAACGATCCTCTTTCCCTCTCCTCGGTCCGCGACTTGAAGTCACAGGACAACGCCACCGGCCGCGCTTTTGCCAGTGTGTTGGTCATCAAAAAGCTGATCTCGAAGACCGCTTCGAATGGGAATCCGTTCCTCTCGGCCGATCTCGGCGACCGGAGCGGCTCATTCGGTTGCACGATCTTCAGCGACAACCCGCTGTTTGAAACCTTCAAGACCGCCGGGGAAGGTGGCGTCGTGCGCGTCGAGGGAAAAATCGACTATTTCCAGGGACGCCTCTCGCCCAAACTGTCCAAAGCCGAGGTCTTGAACGAAGAGCAACTGGCCGCTCCCGGCATGATCGAGAACCTGGTGGAACTCGCGCCGGAGGATGCCACGGGGCTGTGGCAGGAATTCAACACGTTCATCGACAGCATCCGTCACGATGAATTGCGCATGACGGTGCTCACCGTGATGGAGGAAATCGGCGATTCCTTCCGCTGGTCGCCAGCGGCCGTTTCCATGCACCATGCCTACCGGCACGGCCTGCTCGAACACACCACCCACATGGCGCGCGCGTGCAAGGCTCTGCTCCCCCATTACCCGGAAGTGGATCCCGACCTGGCGATGGCCGGCATCCTGTTGCACGACACCGGCAAGGTGATTGAATACGAGGGCACCCTCGCCACCAAACGCAGCCGTCGCGGACTGCTGCAGGGACACGTCGTCCTCGGCTCTCAATTGGT
>CAMAPG010000306.1 GCA_945859965.1 Opitutus sp. GAS368
CAGCCCCGCGAGATTTCATCCGCATGAAGCGTCTGCTTAATTCACCTGCTTTGGCTCATGTTTCCTTCTACAAGACTGAGAAAGCCCGCGGGCGTTTTGCTATCAACTACTCACCGTTCAATGAATCCAAGGGCTAACCAGTCGTAGGAGCCAACCCCGACAAGTCGGGGTGGCTCATCTTGAACGTTCGGCAGAAAAATGAATATTCGAAACGCCAGCAACGCCGACATACCGGCGATTCGTGAACTCGTATTCGGAGTTCTCACGTCTTACGGCCTAAAGCCAGATCCGACGACCACCGATCGAGATTTGGATGATATCGATAAAAACTATTTTCACGGCGGTGGTCGGTTTTCTGTGCTCGAAGACGAAGGCCGCATCATTGGCAGCTATGGTCTGTGGCGCATCGATGATCGCGAGTGTGAGCTAAGAAAGATGTATTTGAGCGCTGGGCATCGCGGCAAAGGACTTGGCCGACTTTTGCTTGAGCATGCGCTGCAGAGTGCGGAAAAGTTGGGATTCAGGACAGTTTGCTTGGAGACCGCCTCTGTTCTGAAAGAAGCTACAGCGCTTTATGTGAAGTACGGTTTCACGCCGTACCACGCAGCGCATCTCTCCGCGCGGTGCGATCAGGCTTATCGAAAAGACCTCCGGGAAACGAACCAGGCGTTACAACCGACTAAAAGGGGGCGGGCCGAGTTTTGTGGATGGTGAGTCTGTCGAAAATCCGGCATTTGAAACGACATTCAAGGTGTAGGAGGTGGCGCAGAACGCGTTCGCCAGAATGCCTCAGCAGAAAAAATCACCAAATGACTAAGCTCCGCGTAGAGAGCTTCACCATTTCGATTGATGGCTTCGGCGCAGGCCCGGACCAGACCCTGGAGAACCCGCTGGGTATCGGCGGAACAGCTCTTCATGGGTGGGCGTTCGCGACACGCACGTTTCAGACGCAACTGTTCGGCGCCGAAGGAGGAGAGACCGGGATCGATGACGACTTTGCCGCGCGGGGTTTCCACAATGTGGCGCCTGGATCATGGGCCGGAATATGTTCGGGCCCATCCGCGGTCCCTGGCTGGATAATTCTTGGAAAGGTGGGTGGGGCGATAACCCGGTGTATCATCAGCCGATTTTCGTCCTCACGCATCATCCCCGGGCTCCACTCGTCATGGAGGGCGGCACGACCTTTCATTTCGTGACCGGCGGGATTCGCGTCGCACTCGAACAAGCGCGCGCCGCCGCCAAAGGAAAGGATGTCCGCATCGGAGGCGGCGCGTCGACCATCCGGCAATATCCGCGTTCGTCAATTCAACCCCTGAGTTTTCAGACCATCCCAAGGTAATGGATGGCTGCTCGGATCTGCTGATTGCCATTTTTGGAAAGCACGGCACGCGTACCCGCACCTCCATTGGCGTCGCTTCCACGCCAGATCAAATCCCGCTCGAAATCGAAGCGGCTGTTGAAATCCAAGAATGAAAACGGCGTCCAACCAGACGTTAGCGCCAACGACCCCGAGCGGCCGTGGCTCATCTTGAACGTTCGGAAAAAGACTACTTCAGCCGCCACTGCGCGCCTGCGGGCGTGAAGTTGATCTTCGCCGGGGCTTTTTCCCGGGGGGTGAGCTCCGATTCGACCGTGCGCGAGGCATGGCCGGCGTCCTCCGCGACAAACCGGACTTTCACCGTCACATAGTCCGCGCAAAAGCCGCTGGCCGACACTTTCACGCGTAATTCCAACGGCGTCTTTCCCACCAGACGGTTGTTCACCAGCACGCTGGCACCGGCGGGCTCCGACGTGATTGCGACCGGCTGTTCGCTGGCGGACGGCGCCGGCGAGACCGGGGTCGGGGAAGCGGCCGGAGGAACCGTGACCGTCGGCGTCGATGAGCAACCGGCCAGAAAACCGAAGATGATTCCCGCCAATGTACACCATCCGCCCCGTCGTGTTGCCTGGCCGCTAGCAGTCCTGATTCTAGATTCATCCCTCATCAGTGATTTTTACGACCCGTGAGCCGGAAGCTTTGTGCCCTCAACGATGGTTTTTGTCACAGTTTTTGCCAGAACGAGCGGCAAAACCAAGACGTGTCCAGCTGGATCGCCACAGCCCGCGTTGCAGACCTCGCGATGACAGGCAAAAGGAGTGCGGCGAAGAAGTCACCATCCTCAACGCCCTGCCCCTTCCTGATTTCCAGCTTTCCACATTCAAATCCGCCGTTCCCCAATCAGATTTTCCGCACCACGCCCTGGCCGCTGGCGGCGGTGTTGCGCACGAGGATGAGCACCAGCACCGCACCGACCAGCGGGATGATGCTCGAGGCGATCAGGATGGGTTCGAAGGAGTAGCGGTCCGAAACCCAGCCGATCAGGTAGGTTGAACCAATCGTAAGGATGCCGCCGGCGGTGCCGCCGAAGCCGCTGACCGTGGCCACCGTGCGGCTTTGGTACAGGTCGGAGGGCAGCACGAGCGCCATCGTCGAGTAGGCCGCGTAGGAGAAGGTCGCCAGCGCGAACAGGCCGGCGATCGTAAACAGGCTTGTCATGAAGATCGCGGGAATGAGCGCCGTCATGCCGATCCCGCCAAAGACCACGACGAGCTTCCGCGCCCGCCCCACCGGCCAGCCACGGCGGATCAGCCAGCTCGAAAAACCGCCGCCCGCAAAATTACCGAGGTCGGCGGCGACAAAGGGAATCCAAAACGCCATCAGCGTGGTCTCGGGTTTGAATCCTTTGGAAACCAGGAAAATCATGAACCAGTCCGCGATGAAAAACCACACCGGGTCGGTGAACGCGCGCGCGATCATCGCCCCCCAGGTCTGGCGGAGCTTGAGCAAGTCGAGCAGCCGGGGCGCCGGCGCATTTTCCGCCGCAGGCGTCGCGAGGTCCGCACGCCGGTCCTCCAGGATCATCGCGCGCTCTTCGTCGCTGATGCGGGGATGGTTCTCGGGGCTGTGGTAGAGCATCCGCCAGGCCACCAGCCAGAGCAGGCCCAGGAGGCCGGTGACAACGAACGCGGGCCGCCAGTCGCCGAAATGCGCGTACAGCCAGATCACGAACGCGGGCGTGATCGCCGCGCCGATCGAGGAGCCGCTGTCGAACAGCGCCACCGCCCAGCCGCGTTCATGCCGCGGAAACCATTCCGACACGGCCTTGGTCGCGGCCGGCCAGTTGGCCGACTCGCCGAGCCCGAGAAAAAAACGGAAGAAGGCAAAACTCCGCAGCCCGGTGGCAAAGGCGGTCAGCATCGACACCACCGAATAACCCAGCACGGCCAGTGTCAGCCCGCGTCGCGTCCCGATCCGGTCCACCAGCCGGCCGAACACGGTCTGGCCGATGGAATACGCCACCCGGAACGAAATCACGAGCAACGCGTAATCGGAATTCGTCCAGTGGTACTGCTCCTTCAGGAAGGGCGCGAGCGCCGACAGCGTCTGCCGGTCGATGTAGTTGATGACCGTCGACGCAAACAACAGGCCGCCGATCCACCAGCGCAGCCCCTGGATGGGACGGAGCCGGCGGGGCGGGACGGGGCCGGGGGTAGGCGCCACGGCCTCAGACTTTTTCCGGGACCACGTAGCCCGCGCGGTAGTTGCGCGTCAGCATCGCGTCGGCTTTGGC
>CAMAPG010000307.1 GCA_945859965.1 Opitutus sp. GAS368
CACGCGAGCCACGCGTTAATCGACATCACCCCTACCACGATGATCGAGCACGTGCCCGACGGAGTGAATGACGACGATGCGGGCTTCGTGTTTCTCGCCGGCGTCGCACTGCACGCGGTGCGCCGCGCCCAATTGCAAATCGGCCAGTCCGTCGCCGTGTTCGGCATGGGCCTGGTCGGCCAGTTCGCATTGCAGCTGGCGCGCCTTTCCGGGGCTTATCCGCTGATCGCCGTCGACTTGGTCGACGACCGGCTGGAGCTCGCGAAAAAAAGCGGCGCCACGCATGTCATCAATCCCTCCCGCGAAAACGTCGCGGAGCGGATGAAGGAGATCACCAACGGCGAAGGTGTGGAGGCGATTTTCCACTGCGCCCAGGCCGCCGACATCCTGCAGACGATCCTCGAATGCGCGTCGCACAAGGGATCGGTTCTGTTGACCGGCAGTCCTCCCGGCACCGCCACCATTCGCCTGAAGGAAGAGCTGCTGCGGAAGGAGCTCACCATTTCCGGGACCTATGAGAGCGGCATGCTGCAACCGCACGTGTACTGGCGCTGGACCCGCCAGCGCAACCGCCAGGTCGCGCTGCGGTTGATGGCCACCGGCCAGTTGCAGGTCGGCCACATGGTCACCCACGTTGTGCCCGTGCAACAGGCCTCTGCGATGTTCGACCTGGTCCTGCGCGGCGGAGCGGGCTGGCTGGGCATTGTTTTCAAATGGGCTGACTGAAAACGCGCTCCGTTAGCCGGAGCCGATCTGCTACCGTATCCCGTTCGATGAGCAAACCCCCTGCTCCCTCGCCCGCCCTGGACCGACTCGCCGCCTTGCTGCCTCCCAGCCGGCTGCTGCGCGCCCCGGCCCAACTTTCCGCGTACGAGAGCGATGGCTTGACCGCCTTCTGCACGCGGCCGCTGGCCGTGGCGGTGCCCGAAACGCAGGACGAGGTCATCGCGATCGTCCGTTTCTGCCTGGCGGAAAAACTTCCGTTCGTCGCCCGCGGCAGCGGGACCAGTTTGTCGGGCGGCTCGCTCCCGATCGCCGAGGGGATCGTCATCGCGCTCAACCGGCTCAACCGCATCCTGCGGCTCGATCCCGCGGAACGCATCGCCGTCGTCGAACCCGGCGTCATCAACACCCAGGTCTCGCTCGCCGCCCTGCCGCACGGGCTGTACTACTCGCCCGATCCGTCGAGCCAGACGATCTGCACCATCGGCGGAAACGTCGCCTTCAACTCGGGCGGCGCGCATTGCCTGAAGTACGGCATGACGTCGAATCACGTGCTGGGCATAAAAGCGGTGCTGGCCACCGGTGAAGTCGTCGAGTTCGGCGGCAACAGCCGCACCCAGATCGGACCGGACTGGACCGGGCTTTTTGTCGGCAACGAGGGACTCTTCGGGATCGCCCTGGAAATCACGCTGCAGCTGCTCCCGCGTCCCGAGCGCTATCACACCGTGCTGGCCGGCTACGACTCGCTCGAACGGGCGGGCGATGCCGTCTCCGCCGTGATCGCCGCCGGACTTCTGCCCGGGGCGATGGAAATCATGGACGCGCTCGCGTTGGAAGCCGCGGTCGCCGCCGTTCACGCCGATTATCCTCCCGGTTGCGCCGCGGTCCTCATCGTCGAACTCGAAGGCCCGCGGGCCATCGTCGAAAGCGACCGGGTGAAACTGGAGGAGATTCTCCAGGCCAGCCAGGCAGTGGAAGTGCGCGTGGCCCGGGACGCCGCCGAGCGCCTGGCGATCTGGAAAGGCCGGAAAAGCGCGTTCAGCGCGGTGGGCCGGCTTTCGCCCGACTTCATTGTCCAGGATGGCGTCGTGCCGCGGCGCCGGCTGGGCGAGGCCCTGCGCAAAATCGGCGAGTGGACGAAGGAGGAAGGCTTGCGCTGTGCCAACGTGTTTCACGCCGGCGACGGCAACCTGCATCCACTGATTCTCTACGACGGGCGCGTGCCCGGCCAGCTCGCCCGCGCCGAACATCTGGCCGGCCGGATCCTGCGGCTTTGCGTCGAACTCGGCGGATCGATCACCGGCGAACACGGGATCGGCGTCGAAAAACGCGACTACCTGCCCGACATGTTCACCGCGGATGAAATCGAGTGCATGGCGCGGCTGCGCGCCGCGTTCGATCCGCTGGGCCTGGCGAATCCGGGAAAAATGTTTCCGGTGGCCGACGCGCCCGCGCTCGTCCAGCACGGCCTCCATCCGCTGGAAAAAGCGGGCATCATCTTCCGCGAATGACCGCCCTGCTTTCACCGACCACCGTCGAAGAACTCGCGGACGCCGTGCGGGCCCATCCGCGCCTGCTCGCCGTCGGCGCCGGCACCAAACCCGCGCTCTCCGCCCTCGATGGCTTCACGCGACTGTCGACCCGCCGCCTTAACGGCATCGTGCAATACGATGCCAGCGAGTTCACGTTCACGGCGCTCGCCGGAACCCCGCTGCAGGACCTGATCGCCGCACTGAAAGTGTCGGGCCAGTATCTCCCGTTCGATCCGCCGCTGGCCGGCGCTGGCGCCACCCTGGGCGGCACGGTCGCCGCAGGACTCGACGGGCCGGGGCGTTTCCGGTTTGGCGGGTTGCGCGATTTCATCCTCGGCGTGCGCTTCGTCGATGGCGAGGGGCGCCTCCTGCGCATGGGCGGCAAAGTCGTGAAAAACGCGGCCGGTTTCGACCTGCCCAAATTCTTCGTCGGCAGCCTCGGCAGTTTCGGCGTCCTGGCCGAAATCACCTTCAAGGTTTTTCCCTGCCCGCCCGCGACGCTCACGCTTCGGCTGCCCGTCGCCGATGCCCCCGCCATGGGCCGGTTGCTGCAGGGCGCCGCCAACACGCCGTGGGAATTCGACGCGCTCGAAGGCTCGCTCACGGAGCGGTCCGTGCTGGCCCGCCTGCGCGGTCCGGCCGCCGCCCTGGCTTCGCTCGCGACCGAGGTGACCCGGCGCTGGCCCGGGGAAATTCTCTCCGGCGAAGCCGAACGTGCGCTCTGGCAGGGTCTGGCGGATTTCAGTTGGGCGCACCCGGACGGCCCGTGTTGGAAAATCCCGCTCACCTGTGCCGCGCTGCCGGCTTTTTCCCAGCTCGCGTCCGCCATCGACGACGCGCGCTCGTGGATCGGCTCCGGCGGGAACGTCGCCTTTCTCTCCGTGCCTGAAGCGCAACGCCAGGCGGCGGAGCAAAAAATCGCGCTGTCCGGATTCTCCGCCCTCACCTTGCGCGGCGCGTCCACCCGCTGGCACGGCCCACGGCGGGACCACCGCATCGCCGGGGCCGTGAAGGCCGCCCTCGATCCGAACCACCGTTTTCCCCCACTCCATTCCTGACCATGCTCCACACGATCAAACCGGCCGAACACGGTCCGCTCGGCGACCCCATGACCCACGCGGTGCAGGCGTGCGTCCATTGCGGGTTTTGCCTCGCCGCGTGTCCCACGTACGAGGAGCTGGGCCAGGAAATGGACACGCCCCGCGGCCGCATCGTGTTGATGAAACAAGTGCTCGAAGGCAGCCTGCCTTGGGCGTCAGCCCAGCCGCATGTGGACCGCTGCCTCGGCTGCCTCGCCTGTGAGCCGGCCTGCCCAAGCGGCGTGCCTTACCGCGACCTCATCAGCCCCT
>CAMAPG010000308.1 GCA_945859965.1 Opitutus sp. GAS368
TCGAACAACGGCACATTGTGCAGCTTCGCCTTCAAATCCCACAGGGCGTTGTCCAGCGCACTGATCACGCTCAGGGCCACGCCGCTGCGGCCCCAGAAAAGCGAGGCGCTGTACATCTTGCGCCAGAGATGGCTGATCCGCCGCGGATCCTCGCCGATCAATTCCTTCTTATAGAATTCGACCAGCGCCGGGATCGCCTCCGGGGCGTGATAGGCCGTCAGTGGATCTCCCAGCCCGTAAATTCCCTCATCGGTCAGGATCCGGACCAGCGCGCCACTGCTGGTATAGAAGGGGCCCGCGACCGAGAAGCGCTGCTTGCAGGTCAGAAGGGTGCATTGGACGTCGACGATTTTCATAATTATTTTCCTTCCAGTTGCGAGCGGGTGAGCTCGTTTAACAATGGCTGGCCGGAGCAGTACCGCGCCACATTCTGGTTAAAGACGCTGTAGGCCCTCGGCAGAAAATGCACGCCGCCCGACGCCCCGGAGATATGGGCCGTCATGATCAGGTTGGGCATCGTCCAGAGCGGATGCTCGGGCGGAAGCGGATAGGCATAATGCACATCTGTCGCCGAACCGCGGATCCAGCCTTCGCGCAGGCAGCGGATGTACGCCTGCTCCTCGATGATGGGACCGCGCGCGCAGTTGATGAGCACGGAGGAAGGCTTGAGCATCCTCAGTTCCTTTTCCCCGATCAGCCCTTTCGTCAGCGGCGTGAGCGGGACGGTGATAATCAGGTAGTCCACCCCGCCGAGGAATTCCTCCTTCCCTTCGTCTGAGAAAACGCGGTCCGGCAAAAGCCCGTCCGGGTCGCCCGTGCCGTCCACGCAGAAGGTCAGGTCCCGTTTCGCCACCGGGCCACGCGTCAGCGCCCAGATTTTCAGGCCCATGGTCTTCGCAAGCCGCGCGGTCTCGCGCGCGATTCCGCCGTAACCATAGAACCCGACCGTCGAACCCCGGAGCTCGCGCTGGTATTTCGGAGCGCGGTCAAAGACCTTGTTGCGCTGGCTGACCTGCGCGTCGAGGAGGTTGCGATGCCACCAGAGCATCATGGCGAGGTTCCACTCGGCGATCGGGATGTCGAAATTTCCCAGGCCGTTCGTGACCCGAATGCCCTTTTCCAAAACCGACAGGTTCAAGACCTGGGTGTAGCCCGCCGAGGTCAGCTGGATCCACTTCAGCTGGTCGAAGTCGGAAAAATTATGCGGCGGAAGCTCGCAAAAAAGGATGTCGACGCCGCGGAGCATCTCCGACGGCAGCGACTGGCCGTGGCCGGAAACCCACGGTCCGACCTTTACCCGGGCGTTGGGCGCGATCGCGCGCAACTCGGCCAGCGCCTTCTCTTCCTCTTTCAGCAGGATCAGGATGTTCGGAGCGGATTGCATGAGTGGGTGGTTGGCCGTGTTCGTCAGACCCGGACCTTGATCACGACCTTGAAAACCTCCTCGGGCTGGTCCCACGCACAGGAGGGAATGTGTCCGTCCTCGGGGAAAAAGATCGCAAACTGGCCGCCACGCACGCAGATCGGCTGCGCTTCCGGCTGAAAGGCATACAGCGCCGCCTCCTGCGCGGGATCGTACGGCATGGTGACGGTCTTCAGCGAGGCGAGCGGCGCCCAATACATCACTTCCCGCCCGGTGTGCACATACTGGATGTCGATGTATTTCCGATGGACCTCGAGCTGGCGTCCCTCCACCGGCTTGGTCGTGGTCCTCACGACGAGGGCAAAGACATCGTCGCCGTCGATTTCATTGCGTCCGTCCGGTAGGCGATCGTTCACCTGCTGCAGAAACGAGAAGGCTTTTTCGAAGCGGGGCGAAATCCCGGCGTATTGCCGGCCGAGCACAAGATTATCCAGAATCATGATAAGGGTTGGGTTGAGGTTGAGGGAAAACAGCGGCTGCCGCCAAACCGGCACCGGCAACGGGCGCTTTCAAGCCCGCGAGCCAGCCGCCCAGCGGAACCAGGCTCGCGATGAAAAACGAAACCGGCGGCACCCACAGGCCGCTGACCGGGGTGGCCGTCATCGTCCAGCCGGTGAGAACGCCAGCCGCGAGTCCCGCCAGTACCAGGGAGGGCCGCACGGCCAGGCGCGACACCGCGAACAGCATGCAGGCAAGCATCGGACCAAGAAAAGCCCCCAGCACGACAAACGAGGAGACCATCAGGGAGCCGAAATGCGACGCCAGGCCGGCGGCCAGGGTCGAGACGAGGCCGATCGCCAGACTGGCGCGCCGGGCGAAACGGTACAGTTCGCGCGGCGTCCGCCCGCGCCCGAACCGTGGCAGCCAGTCGTTGGTCAGTGCGCCCGCCAGCGCGTTGATCCCGCTCGTCATGCTGCTCATGGTCGCGGCGAGAATGGCGGCGATCAACAGGCCCGACATGCCGACCGGCAGCTCCTTCGCAATGAAATAGGCCAGCACCAGGTCAGGCTCCGCCGGGCGGTTCGGGTCGGGATGGCGCACGTACCACACCGCGAGCAGCAGCCCGACGAGCACCAAGGCAATGACCACGACGGCGGCGCTCCAGACGTTGACCGCAAACGCGCGCTGCGCCTCCTTCGGCGAAGCGGACGCAAGATAACGCTGCAGTGACATCTGGTCGGCAAGGTACGACCCCAGATTGCTGACCGAGACGCCGAAGATGACGGTCCAGAATGTAAATGAACGCGTCGGATCGAGGGAAAAATCGAAGAGCGTCAATTTGCCCTGCTGGCGAAGCTCGCCGAGCACCGCGCTCACGGACAAATCCAGTTTGAGCAGCACCGAAACGAGGATAAAAAGAATCCCGCCGAGAATAACGATGAACTGGATGGCATCCGTGACAATGACCCCACGGATCCCGCCGAGGACGGTGTAGATCGTCGAGGAGAACCCGGTCGCGATGACAATGGGCCAGAACCAGCCCGGACCGAGTCCCGCGGCCCCCATGACGATCAAGGTCGGGGTGTAAATCAACACTCCCATCCAGACGATCCGCAGCAGGACAAACATGCCGGAAAGACACAACCGTGTGACAGAACCAAAGCGGCGCTCGATGATCTCGTAAGGATGATTCCAGTTGCCCGCGAGATAACGCGGCAGAAACCAGCAGCTCAGAATGGCCCACGCCAGCGGCAGGCAGACCAGTCCCATGAGGATCGAGATCCCGTCGTGGAAGGCAGTGCTGACATACGCCACGAGGCTGACCCCGCTGAACAGGGTCGCCGCAATGCTCAACCCGATCATGATCGTACCCAAGCGACCGGGCAGGACTCCGTGACCCGTGAAATACGCGTCGACTGAATTCTCCTTGCCGCGACAGGCGAGGCCAGCGGCCACGACTCCCCCCAGGTAAATTGCAACAATGGCAAGATCGAGGAAACGCATGCGCGTGCTTCGGGGGAGGTTACAGCAGAGCCGTGGGGGAGAACGGACCAAGCCCACGCGTGAAGCAACCCGCGCGGGCCAACAGGCGTAAACGAACCCGAAAACCCGCAGTGTTGCGTCCCATAGTTGTATGACAAGATAGGCCGTTGTTGATTACAAGCATTTTTGCACAGCCGTCCCATAGGAGGGATCAAAGTTTCAAGGATTTGAGGAT
>CAMAPG010000309.1 GCA_945859965.1 Opitutus sp. GAS368
AGTTCGATGCCGGGAAGGTTGAACTCCTTTACGAAGCGAATGAGATCCGGCAAGTCCTGGGAGACTTCATCCGAGATGATGGTGAACGAGGCGGAGAAATTCATGACGACAGGATTCCCGCCGCGGAAAAGGGCGGGTGGAAGCTAGAAATAGAGGAACGTTTACTTGGCCGGGCGGTTGGCCGCCATCACGTCTGCGATCGCCACCGGGGCACCCCCGCGGCGTTTGCTTTCATCGGCGGCTTCCATGAAGGCGAGAAGTTCGATCGTTTCCGCGGGCGCCACCGGGGCGATGCGTGTCTGGAAGAATTTTACGATGTCCTGGACCAGCGGCATGTAGCTGTGGGCGGGGACCTTGGAGACGACCGCCGTCGTTCCGAAAACAGTGACACCGTAGACTGCCTTGCCGCCGCGGTTGCCCCGCATGGTTCCCACCCGGCCGTCGGACCAGGTGCCGGTGACGATGTCGGTGTTGTTCGCGTGCGTCCGGACGACGGTCGTGCAGCCCTGGCCCATCACGGTGTAGAGCATTTCCACCGCGTGGATGCCATACCAGTACAGGTCGGGATGGTGGGGCTCGATTTCCGCCGGACCATAGGTGAAGGCGCCTTGGAGGTCGCCGTAGCCCTCGCCCTTGAGTGCGCTGGCCGTATTATACCGGAGGGAGGAGGAACTGAAGCAGGGGGCGCCGGTTTCCTTGGCCAATTGGAAGATCGCGAGGACATCGCGCAATGAACCGGCCACGGGTTTGTCGATGAAGACCGGCTTGCCGCTCGGGAAAACCGCCTTTGCCTGCGCCAGGTGGGCGCGGCCATCGACGCTGAGGATCATCACGGCATCGACGTTTTTGACCAATTCCGCGATCGAGTCGTAGATCACGATTTCGGGAAATTTCTTCAGGTCGTTCACGAAGCCTTCGACCCGGGAAATGCTTTTGGGAATGTCCGGGCTGCCGCCCTTGAAGGCGGCGACGATTTTCGCTCCCGCGACATGCTCAGGATTGGCCGGGTCGTTGAGGATGCGGGCAAACGCGACGGCGTGGGAGGTATCGAGGCCGATCATTCCGACGCGCAGATCGGCCGCGCGGGCGGCAAGGACGGCGAGTCCGAGACAGAGCACTGAACGGGTGAGCGAGAGGAGGCGCATAGTGGGGGTGGAATTAAACAGAACGAAAAGCCGGGGGTGAGACACGCGGAATACGATGTGCCGGAGGCATGTCGGATACGATAAAACTTACCAAGGTCAAACCATTCCGACCGGCGGGTCCAAGGGAATTCGCCGACCGAATTTTTTATTGGCGGAGCGTGCAATAAAATCGCTCAATCATTCCCGTGCAATACCCCCTCCGCCTTCTTCGCGCGTTGTATTCCCGGTTGTCTGTCCTCCTTTTCCTCGGAGGTGCGGGCGTGCTGCCCCTGGCGGCCCAGCGCGGCGATCGCACCGGGGACGACCCGCAGATCGCGGCCAAGCTTTCGCTTGAACTTCCGCCGGTCCCGGTGCTGACGCCGGAGCAGGCCCGGGATAGATTTCAGCTTGAACCCGGTTTCCGCATCGACCTGGTGGCCGCCGAGCCCCTGGTGCACGATCCCGTGGCGATGGCTTTCGATCCCCAGGGCAATCTCTGGGTGGCGGAAATGGCGGGTTACAATGCCGACATCGTCCAGGTCATGCCGGAGCTCGCGGGCACGGTAAAGAGCTGGCCCAAGGGCAAGATCGTGAAACTGGAGGACACCGATGGCGACGGCCGCATGGATCGCCGCACCGTGTTCCTCGATGATTTGGAGTCGCCGCGCGCGTTCGCGATCCTGCGCGACGGCGTGATTGTGGCCGATCCGCCGTACGTCTGGTTCGTCCGCGACACCGACGGTGATGGCAAGGGCGACACGAAAGAACTCATCGCCGACAATTACGGCCGCAAAGTGGACACCGAGGCGGCAGCCAACGGGCTGCTGTGGGGGCGCGACAACTGGATTCACAATATCTCGTACGGCGCCGATTTCCGGTACCGCGGCGGCAAATGGGAGAAAGCGTCGATCGCCCTGAAAGGGCAGTTTGGCGTCAGCCAGGACGATTTTGGCCGGCTCTACTTCAACCGGAACAGCGATCAGCTGCAGGCGGATCTGTTCGGGCCGATGTACGGTCCGCGCAATCCGCATGTGAACAATCCGCCCTGGGCCAATTACCTGGTGGCGAAGGACCAGCGGGTCTGGCCGTCGCATCCGACGCCGGGCGTGAACCGCGGGTACCGCTCCAATTTCCTGCGCGAGGACGGCACGTTGCAGGAGTTCACCGCGGCCTGCTCGCCGATGGTGTACCGCGGCGCGAATTTTCCGCGGAGTTATCTCAACAACGTTTTTGTCTGCGAACCGTCCGCCAACCTGATCAAGCGCAACCTCCTGACCGAAAAGGATGGCATCCTCACGGCGAAGAATGCGTACGAAGGCCGGGAATTTCTCACGTCGACGGACGAACGTTTCCGTCCCGTGGCGATCGCCAACACGCCCCAGGGCGATCTCTACATCGCCGATCTCTATCGCGGCATCCTCCAGGAAGTGAATTTCATGACGTCGTACTTGCGCGACCAGGTGACGCGGCGCGGGCTCGAACAGCCATCGGTCGGCCTCGGCCGCATCTGGCGGTTGCGGTTCATTGCCGGGACCGTGGAACAGAAACGACCCGCGCTGGAAAAAATGGCCTCGGCCGGGCTGGTCCAGCTGCTGGCTCATCCCAATGGCTGGCAGCGAGACACCGCCCAGCAGGTGCTGGTGGAACGCGGGGACCGCGGTGCGACGGGTCCGTTGGAAGAATTGTTCCGGCAGGCGCCGGAAGCGGTGACCCGGGTCTATGCGCTGTGGACGCTCGATGGCTTGGGGGTGTTGTCACCGACTCTGCTCAAGACGGCGCTGGCCGATCCCGAGCCGAAAGTGCGGGTGGCGGCGGTCCGCCTGCATGAATCCCTGCTCGCGACGGCGGACGCGGACCGCGTCCTGGCGCTGCTGGCTCCGCTGATCCAGGATCCGGCGCCTGAAGTGACGGTGCAACTCGCGCTCACGCTGGGTGCGGCCAGGACCCCGCTGGCGCGGAAACTCATGCACGAACTGCTGGCGACGCCGGCCGGGCATCCGTTTATCCCGCAGGCGCTCGCGAGCGGACTGCTGGACAACGAGCTGGAATTTTTTGCGGAGCTGGCGAAGACGTTTCCCGCGGCCGATCCCAAGCCCGCACTGAAAACGATGACCCGCGTGCTGGCGATCGCGATTGTGCGCGAAGGCCGGCCCGGAAAAATCGAGCGATTGCTGGCGAGCATTTCCGACACCGGCGGGCTGCCGGAATGGGCGAGGCTAGAGGTCGTCGAAAGCTTTGAGTCCCTGACCAAGCGCCCGGTGTACCGCGCCGCTCCTGACCGCTTGCTGCACACGCCAGGGCTCCAGGCCGTGGCCGCGAGCAACACACCCGCCGTGCGCGCGAGCGCGGAAAAATTGGTGGTCGCCCTCACGAAACTCGAGGCCCAGCACGCCATGACCACCCCTGCGGTGAAGCTCAACGAAGCGGAGATCAAACGCTTTGAGGAGGGAAAA
>CAMAPG010000310.1 GCA_945859965.1 Opitutus sp. GAS368
TAACATCGAGGTCTTCTGGTCGATGCGGATGAACGATGTGCATGACGCCAACACCAACTATGCCTGGGGGCCCATCATGTTCCGGGCCAATCGTTTTAAAACGGAACATCCCGGGTATCTCTTCGGCACGGCCGAGTATCTCCCCAAAATTGGCGGCTGGTCCGGCGTGAACTATGGCGAGGCGGCGGTGCGCGAGTATGCCTACCGGCTGATGGAAGAAATCTGCAACAATTATGACGTGGATGGCATAGAACTTGATTTCAACCGCTTCCCCGTGCTCTTCAAATCGAACGCCATGGGCCGGCCCGCGTCCGAAGCGGATCGCGCCGGCATGACCGAACTGCTACAGCGCCTGCGCCGTGCCGCAGATACGGCTGCGCAGAAACGCGGCCGGCCTTTATTGATCACGGTGCGGGTGCCGGATTCAGTGGAGTACAGCCGGGCCATCGGTCTGGACCTGGAGCTCTGGCTTCAACAGGACCTCGTGGACCTGATGACCGTGGGCGGCTATTTTCAACTCACTCCTTGGGAGCAGAGTGTCCAGTTGGGACACAAATATGGCGTGAAGGTTTATTCGTCGATCGATGAAGCGCGCATCCGCAGTCTGCCGGCGGCGCGGGAATTGCGCAATTCGGTGCTCAGCCGGCGTGGACAGGCGATGAATCTTTGGGCCGCGGGCATCGATGGCATTTATATGTTCAACGCCTTTGATCCGAAAGACCCGCTCTGGCGGGAATTGGGCGATCCACGGTTACTGGCCGGACTGGACAAGGACTATTTCGCCAGTGTCCGGGGCGTGGGCTATGCGGCCATCACGTGGTTGCCGAACGCAAAGTTCCAAACCGTCGCCTCGCTCAATCCCGATGCGCCGCTCCCAATGACCTCCGGCCGGCCAACGAATGTGATTTTTTATGTCGGTGATGATTTTCCGGCACCGCCGCTGGCCCCAAAGACGGTCCTCAGACTCCAATTTAAGAATCTACCGGAGGAATCCACCAGCCGTTATGTCCGGGTGAAGCTGAATGGCACGGCGTTGGCAACGGGGCAGATGGACCCCAAGGCTCACTGGCTCGACCTGGAAAAATGGATTGAATTCGAGGTCGACCCAAAATTACTGCGCCAAGGCGCCAACACCGTTTCGGCCGAGGTCACCCCGACTGCACCCGACGGCGCGACTTGGACCGATTTGCATCTCACCGTGCGCTTTCCGGGCGCCCAGCCGGTAGCCTCACACTGATCGGGCCAGGCGCTCGTTTTGGGGACGAACGCACCGGCCCGGTGACTCGGGCATCGACTTCTGCATTTCCGATGCACTCGTAAGTGAGGACCAGGATTTCGACGCCCGCTTCCGCCGTCCGGGTCACGCTGACCTTCTTGGCACTGGCGGAAGTGACGGTCTCGAACTTCGCGTCATCCGTGCGAAACTGGATCTTGAAGAGCGGCAGCTGGCCGTGATGGGGGATCAGCAGTTCACGATCTTCGCCCTGGGTGGCGCGAAACAATTTGATGGCTCCTTTATCGGCGTCGACCACGAGCCGGTAGCCCGGATTGATCACCATGACCGCAGGCTTCGCGGCCACGGCGAGCACCGTGACGAATAACGTCAGGGTCAATTTCAGCAACGCGGACAGGGAAGGAAACAAGGCGTAAGGTTCATGCTGGACGGAATTCTGCGGACAATCCGAGGAAGAAACAGGATGCGATCTGGACAGCAAAGCCTCAGCGGGACGGGGGAATGGTTTCGGCCAAAAAGCAGGCGGAGAATACCAGATCAGCTTCAGCGAGGAATGCTGCTGATGACTATCTTCATACAGAATCTGACCACACTGCAAATGGGGACGCGACGAGGGTGTCGCCGCTCCAAGCAATCGCCTGCAAGCAGGCTCCTACACTGCATGATCCCGGCTGAGGAATTCGTTCTCTCCGAGTAGCGAAAGCCGTGAGGCTTTCGTCCGAACCCGAAACGCTCATCCTCCTTCGCCTAGCCTTCGGAGGACAGGCGCGTTTCGCTACGAGAATCTAAAGCAACCGGCATTTCCAAACAGCCCTAGATCTTCGGCACGCGAATGGTGCTGATCATCGCACTGCCGCTGAGGGCATAGACGATCGTGAGCGGATGCAGCACCGTATCTCCGAAGGTCCAGCTGCCCAGCCAGAGATTGACGCCGAGCCGGTCGCATCCATGCAGCACGCCAAGCAATCCCACGATGGCAATGCTGGTGGGAATGGGCGTGCCTTCGAAATATTTCACTTTGCCGCTGTCGTCCGCCAACGCGTCAGCCGTGGCATTGAAACGCGCGAGCCGGCTGATGCCGCAGGCGACGAAATAGAGCAGGATAACCACGTCGAGCGCACCGCGAAGGCCCACCGCAAATCCAAGGGCTGCAGGCGCCAGTCCGAAAGAAATCACATCTGCGAGGGAATCGAGGTCGGGCCCGAGCGGAGAAGAATGCCTCCGCCAGCGGGCCACACGTCCATCGGCAAAATCCAGGATCAAAGCCACGGGCAACAACACCATCGCCGTCACCAGCCAGCGGTTGTCAGCCGTGACCAGGTACTGCATCGCGGCCAGCACGGAACCGCTGCCGCAGAAGCCGTTTCCCAGCGTCAGAAAATCCGCCGCCACAAAGGAGCGGATCATCGAGAAACGTTTTTTGCGTGGAGAAGGGACGGATGACGGCATGCCGTAAATAGTCCCACATTCCGGGAATCCGTTCCGCAGAAGACGGATGCGGACACTTTGCCGTCTTGGGCTTTTCGCGCTGAATTACTCTTTAGCGGCCGCGCGTTTCAGGGCGTTGATGTCCAATTTGACCATCCCTATCATGGCTTGCATCACGCGAGCCACTTTCGCCTGATCCTTGTCGCCGATCAGCTCCAGCAGGATGGTCGGGACAATCTGCCAGGACACTCCGAACTTGTCGTCAAGCCAGCCGCACTGGTCGGGTCGCCCACCCGCCACCAGTTTCTTCCAGTAGTAATCGACCTCCTTCTGGGTGTCGCAGTTGATCACAAAGGAAATCGCCGGAGTGAACTTATGATGGGGTCCGCCGTTCAGGCCGACGAACTCCTGGCCCAGCAGTTTGAATTTAACCGTCATGACCGAACCGGCCGGGCCGGGACCGCCTGCGCCATAGCGCGTGATCGCAGACATCTTGGAGTTCTTGAAGATGCCGGTGTAAAATTTGGCTGCGGCTTCGGCTTGAGTATCGAACCAGAGGAATGGAGTAATTTTTTGCATAGGATTTTTTGAGTGAGGGAAAGGAAGGAATGAGCGCCAGCTGACTAGAGTGAAACGAAACCCGTTCTTCCTCTTCTCGTCGAACAGCCGGCCGCCAGATCGACATTCCCTTAAAAAAGAATGCCTCTTTTATTTTTTTGGACCGTCTGTCTGCTTGCACCCGAAAAATTGCCCCTATTGGATCGGCGCGGTTAATCGTAAACGTCCTCATTTACCCCCTATGATTCGTCTCCTTGCCCTTCTCTCCGCCTTCGTGGGTTTTTCCACCGCCGTGGTTCGCGCAGCCAAAACCGAAGAAGCGTCCTCACCTCCGACA
>CAMAPG010000311.1 GCA_945859965.1 Opitutus sp. GAS368
GACGCTCTTTGACGGGTTTGCGACGCGGGGAGCCAAGCTCTCGGCCCTGGCCAGCAAGCGTTCCTATGAGCGGCAATTCCAGACATATATCGATACCTCAATGGATGCGGCGCAGAATCTCCGGAAACAAGTCGGGTTTGCGGCGCGTGCACTCAACCTGGCGGAAACCCGCCTCGCCTTGGCGAAGGACGGTTTCAAGCGGATTGATGAGGATTACAAACTGGGCACGCGATCCCAGGTCGAAGTGGACGTGACGATGATCAGCTTAAATTACGCCGAACAGACGGCCATTGCCGCCCGCGCCGAATATTTAAACCGCTGGTCCGAATTTGTTTCCCTCATTGGCGCCGACCCAATCGCAAGCATCCTTCCCGCCCGTTATCTCAGCCATGGCAAATAAATCCCGTCTCGGTCTCAAACTCGTTCTTCTGGCGCTGGTCATCGCCGCTGCGGTCGTGGCATGGATGTTCCTGCTGCGGCCCGTGGCCAAGGTCGCCGTTGTGCGTCCGGGCAAGGCGGTCAATTCGGTGAACGGCAGCGTTTTGGTGGTGGCCACGCGCAGCAGTTCCCTTACCAGCGAAATCGGCGGCCGAATCATCAAGAACGAACTTGAACCCGGCAAGGAAGTGAAGGAAGGCCAAGTGGTGGTGCAGATCGACACTGGCGATATCGACTTGGAGATCGAAAAAATCCAAAGCGACCTGAAGGCGGTGCGCCAGCGCGTCGCGGCCGGTTCGGCTAGCAAGTTTGCCTACGATACCGAGGTGGAAAACCTGCAGAATGCGGAACGGCAGCACGAGCGCGGCTTGCTCTCGGACCAGGAGATCACGCGGAAAAAGCGTGACGTGCAAACGGCCAAGCTGAAACTCGACCTCGAAAATGTCGCGGACCAACTGGTGATCGATAATTACGAGAATGCCATCAAGGTGAAGCAACGCCAGCGGGAGAAGATGACCATCACCGCACCGTTTGATGGCGTGGTCTCCATCGTCAATTTCCACAAGGACGACTTTATTCCGGGCAATACCACCATCGCGACGCTGATCACGCTCACCCGCCTCGTGGAGGCCAAAATCAGTGAAGAAAGCTTTGCCCAAGTGCAACTGGGCCAGCGCGCCAGTGTGAATTTCCTGACGTATGGTGATGAGGTTTATCAGGCAAAGGTGGTGAAGAAGTTGCCCACGGCCGACGCCGGCACTCAACGTTATGTCGTACGGCTCGCGGTTGAGATCGACCCGGCCAAGCTGCTGCCCGATCTCACCGGAGACGTGAATATCATTGTCGCCGAGCGCGACAGCCAGACCCTTGTGCCCCGCCGGGCCCTGCTGGACCGTTATGTTTTGGTGGTGAAGAGCGGAGTGGTCGAGCGGCGGCGGGTTTCAACCGGCTACACAAGCCTGAACATTGCCGAAGTCATGGAGGGGCTGCAGCCCGGCGATCAGGTGGTCGTCGAGGATCGCGATAAGTTTACTCCGGGGTCGCGCGTCCGCACCGAAGTGGTTAAATTTTAAGCGCTGCCTGGCGTTGCTGTCGTTCCCGCGTCCCTGATGTCACCGAATCTGCGCATTGCCTTCCGCTTCCTCACCGCGAAGAAGCGGGCCATGCTCATGAGCCTGTCGTGCACGGTGCTGGGTGTCGGCCTGTTCATTGTCACGCAGGCGACCACCAGCGGGTTTCAGGAATTGTTCATCAAGACCATCCTGGGCACTGACGGAGCCATGCGGATCGAGGACAAGATTCAAGGGACGCTGCGCAGCATCGAGGCGGGCGGCGGGTCCGATTTCCAGATGCTGCAGAAGGAGGGGCGCAAGTATATCGAAGGCGTGGAGGAACCCCGGCAGCTGATCAAGGCGCTCGCGGATTTTCCCAACGTGGCGGGAATTTCGCCCGTGCTGCGCGGGAACGTCATCGTGCGCAGTTCCTTCAAGAATGAAACCGGCCAGATCTATGGTATCGAGCTGGAGAACCATCTCAACGTTTCCAACCTCGCCGGGCAGATCACCGTCGGCTCGCTCGATGAATTTCGGGAGTCCCCGTCTGGCGCCCTGATCGGCCGCAAGATGGCCGATCGCTTGCAGCTGACGGTCGGCGATTCCTTTATCATCGAGGCCCAGGGGCAGGTGCGGCGCCTGCGGGTTGTGGGCATTCATGAAACCGGGGTGAGTGACATCGACAAGACCCGCGTCTATCTCCATCTGAGCGAGGCGCGCTCGCTCTTGAAGCAGCCCACGCGGGTCACCTTTCTCCAGCTCCGGTTGTTTGACGCCGACCGGGCTGTCCCGGATGCAAAGCAAATCGAGGACGTGCTCTGGCATAGCGCGACGCCGTGGCAGATTCGCGAAAAATCCTGGCTCGGCGTGTTTCACGCCCTGGAGGTCTCGACCGCGATCACGGTTTCGATTTTCACCCTGATCGCCAGCCTTGCGATGTTTAACACTCTCGCGATGATCGTGCTCGAGAAGACCAAGGACATCGCGATCTTGCGATCGATGGGTTACGAGCGGGAAGACATCACCCGGATTTTTCTCTGGCAGGCGGTGATTGTTCTCCTGATCGGCACGCTTATTGGCAGTCTCGTCGGTGCGGGGATGACTTATGCCGTGTCGCTCATCCCGCTCGGGGTCACCGGTATTTTTAAAACGGAAACAATCATCGTCACCTGGAACGGCTGGCACTATGTCCAGGCGGTCGGGACTGCGTTCATCATGATCATGCTCGCGAGCATCATTCCCGCCCGTCGGGCAGCGCGGCTGGAGCCGGGTGACATCGTTCGCGGCACCGCCCAATAAACCGCCATGGCCGACGCGCACTCCATCGCTATTCGCTGCACGAACCTTCACCGCCATCTGGGACAGGGGGACAACCGCGTGCACGTGCTCAAGGGCGTGTCGTTCGAGGCCAAACGCGGCGATGTTTATGCGATTGTCGGGCCCTCGGGTTGCGGTAAATCTACACTGCTTTACCTCCTTGGTCTGCTCGATCAGCCGGATGGCGGCGAGGTTTGGATCGATGGCCAACAAATGTCGAACAGCGACGATCTGGCCCGGACGGCGGCGCGGGGGCAGCATATCGGGTTCGTCTTCCAGTTTCACTTTCTGATGATGGAGTTCACCGCGCTTGAAAACGTCATGATGCCGATGCGGAAGCTGAACAAACTGACGCCGCCCCAGATGACCGAGCGCGCGCGTATGCTGCTGACTTCGGTCGGGCTGGGGGATAAGACCCACCGGCTCGGCACGCAGCTTTCCGGCGGTGAGCAGCAACGGGTGGCGGTCGCGCGTGCCCTGGCCAACCAGCCTTCGATCATTCTTGCCGATGAGCCGACAGGAAACCTCGACGTGAAAAATTCCGCGATGGTTTTCGACCTCCTTACCAGCTTGGCGAAGGAAAACGGGCAGGCCGTCGTGCTGGTCACGCACAACCCCGAGATTGCCAACCGTTGTGATTCCGTCCGGCCGATGCGGGACGGATTGTTTGTCTGAGATCTGGCGGAGTAGGCTTTTGCGGGAGCGGCTTTACGCCGCGACTGCCT
>CAMAPG010000312.1 GCA_945859965.1 Opitutus sp. GAS368
GGGCTGATCAACGCGCCAAAGGCTTGAGCAACGCAAATTTTCCGCTGGCGGCCGGAGCGATGAATTTCCGGCGGAATGCATTCACGCGGACCCCATCGCCAAACACCCGGGAGAGCGCCACTTCGATTTCACGATGCGAGGCGGTTTCGTCCGCGACATAGTGGAAGTCCCAGCGCGAAGCCCCGGTTTGCACCAGCGTGTAGTGCCAGCAGGCGAAATTCGCCGGCAGCGCCGCATCGATGTCTTCCGGCGAAACCAGTGAGCCATCGGAGCGGAAATACAGATTGCTTTCGCGCCCAAGCAGGCGGAATCCCGCGGCACACTTTTGGACGATATCGCCAGTGTGGTAGCGCAACAGCGGCATGGCCTCGCGATCGCGGGTGGTCACATAAATCTGATAAACGTCCGGCAACTCCGCGCGCCAAGGCACGAGTTCAATGAATGCATTGGCATCGATCACCTGGGAGTTGTCCTTGAACGCCTCGCCGACGAAAAGATAGCCCGCTTCCGTCGAACCGTAGAGATCGACCTGCGGGGCCGGAAACACTTCGGCAATGCGCCGGCCATGCTGGCGGCTGGCCTTGCCATAGGTGAGAATCACCGCGCGGAGGCTCGGGATCCGCGCGCCCCGTTTTTGGGCCGCCCGCGCTAGCAACGAAAGATAAACCGGCTCGCCTTCGAGGACTTCGGGTTGCGTGGCTTGCAGCTCCGTGACGATGCGATCCCATTCGGTTTCCGGGAAAACGAAGGGATCGCTCGAAAGATTCAGATAAACCGTGCCGTCAAAATAGCGGTTCGGGAACGGATGATCCTCGTAGGGACAAAGATTGCTGGAGCAGCCCACCGGGGCCAGCACGCATTTGCGATACGGCCGGCCGACAAACTGGCGCAGGATCGGCGAAGCGCGGTAAGCCCGCTCGGTCTGCGCATTCCACCAGCCATTTTCCATGATGACCGCCATCGGCGACTGCGTGGTGCCGCCCGTGGATTCGTATTCGTAATGCTTGGTCTGGAAGCCCCGCTCGATGGCGGCGTAATCCGCAAAGAACGCCTGGTGTCCGCGCTCAATGATCTCTTTTTTCGACAGCGCGGGAATCTCGCGATAACAGGACCACTGCAGCGGCTCCGAATGCAGCGGGAAACGCTGCAAATAAAGCGGGCTGCGACCGTAAATCTTCCGAATCTCGGTCTCCAATGAAGTTGGGATCAATCCGCCCACGCCGGTCTCAAGAGCCGCAGGAGAGTTAGCAAAGGTGGGGGTGGGCATACTGGGATTTGTGGCCTCCAACCAATAGCGGCTCCGGGCAAAGTCAAATCCCGCGGCCAGTCCATTGGCGCCAAACCGGCTCGAAAAACCACAATGCATTGAGCACGAGCGCATGGGTGATCTTCCCGCTGTGAGCCCACTGCAAGACTTCATCCACGGGCGCCGTGGCAATTGCAATGTCCTCGTCGTGATCCCACTCGGTGGGTGCGGAGGGCACCGCCGCCTCCACCAGGACGAAATGGCAACGATTGTTCATGATGGCCGGATTGGGATGAACGCTGCCGAGCAATCGCGCCCGCTGCCCCTCAAATCCGGTTTCCTCCCGCAGTTCCCGCAGACCTCCCGCCAGCGGATCCTCGCCGGGATCGATCATTCCACCCGGAATTTCCAACGAGCCCGCCTCGATGCCGAAGCGAAACTGGCTCACGAGCACGAGATGATGTTGCGGGGTGACCGCCAGCACGTTCACCCAATCGGGCGAGGCGATCACCGAAAAATTCCGCTCACCATCGCGCCGGGGATGCCTGTAGCGCACGTTGCGCAATTCAAAGACGCGGGTCTGCGCCACTGCGCTCTCCCCCAGCTTTTGCCATGGCGCGGGACCGGCGGGAAATGCGTTCATGGAGCGGCGAAAAAAATGCCTCCGCGCCGGGCGGCGGGGAGGCATTCAAAATTAAAACGAAGCAACAATTACTTCTTTTCCGGCAGCTTGATCTTCTGGCCAACCGAGAGCTTGTTCCAGTTCACACCCGGATTGACGGCCTGCAGATCACTCAGAGAGACACCGTGGGAACGGGCGATCTTGGCGCCGCTTTCACCCGCCTTGACCACATATTCACCGGGACCGGCAACGACCGGCTCTTTGCTCGCGCCTGCCCGTGCAGCCGGGCGTTTCTGGGATTCTTCGATCTTAACGATGGAGGCTTTCACATCGCCAATCATCACGGTCATCTGATTGACCGCTTCCTGAGTCGCGTTCTTCAGACCCACGAGATCCCGTGCCGCTTTATCGGCAGTGGACCCAACCGTGGTGACCTGGGATTCGATAGCCTCGATCTTCTGGACTTTCGCATCGTGTTCAGCGAGGAGCCGGTTAGCCGAAGAGACCTTCACCAAAGCGATGGCGGAGAGCACCAAGGCAACCACGCCAACGATCACGCCGGCGACGGGCAAGATGGAGCTGTTATTGTCACGAGAAATGGTATCCATGTTTGAAAGAATAGACGCGGAGAAGAAGCGGAATCGCCCGGCGAAGCAAGCAGAGATTATCAACTATTCCACTCGTATATTTTCGGGCGTTTGGCCGGCACCTCGCTCAAAAACTGACCGTTGGCCGGCCCCACAAACCCGATACATCCTCCCCGAACTCACGGAAAAGCCCGGAACGGACGCCGAACCAAGATGGAATTATCCAATACCTACGATTGACAGCAGGTCAGCCTGGGCACGATGCTGACCCTTCTCGGGGTGTAGCTTAGTCTGGTAGAGCGCCTGGTTTGGGACCAGGAGGTCGTAGGTTCGAATCCTATCGCCCCGACCATTTTGACCGTTTTGGGGGGTCTTTAAGACCCAGGACGCAAAATCCCGTGCATCAGCAGAACGCACGTAAAGCCGTGGCAGCCGGCGCATAACCTGCCTTGCCCACAGTGTCTTTTCCTCCCGGAAATCCCGGACCTCCCGCACCAACATACCCATGGCTTGCTCCCGAAAGGTCAGGAGAAACCCAAAACGAATAAAAATCACCGCTCTTCAGATAAAACCGAAAGCGCACCGGTTTGCCACGATGGGAGGATAATCCCGGATCGCCCCTCCATTGCACACGATGCAGTGTGCTGTCCACCGCGACGGGAATACAGTTTTGAAGGGTAAAGGGTTCGATCGGCTGACCATTCACGTCCAGCATCTCGACCCGCAGTTCGCCCTTCGCACAGTCGACGTTCACAAACAAGTGCCCTCCCTCAAACGTCACGGGACGGGTCGTCAGCGAGCCGCCTTGAGCGTTGGCCGCCATCGAGACAAAGCCATCGCGGCGCAAACTGGCCAACCCGGTTGATCCCTTGGAATACATCCCGTTTTTCAGCCAGTTCGATTCCTTCATACTGGAATCACCCTGAAATCCGATGTGGTAAAACCACAGGCGGTCTCCGACCACCGCGCAGACTCCACCCACCGACTGGACATAACCCCGGTTCCAAGTGCCTTCCTGCCGGCTCGCGGAAATAAACGCCGTCCGATCCGGACGGTGCCAGTGGAAACCGTCGC
>CAMAPG010000313.1 GCA_945859965.1 Opitutus sp. GAS368
AATACGTCGGATTCTACAAGTTCCTCTCCCACGCCACCGACGAACCCCGGCTCCGCCTGCATTTCAGCGCCGACGCGCCGCTGTCGATTCATGCCCTCCTGTTTGTCCCGAAGGACAATGTGGAAAAGTTCGGCCTCAGCCGTTCCGAACCCGCCGTCTCACTCTATTGCCGCAAGATCCTGATCGACGCGAAGCCGAAGGATCTGCTCCCCGAATGGCTGCGCTTCCTCAAGGGCGTCGTCGACAGCGAGGATCTGCCGCTGAACATTTCGCGTGAAACGATGCAGGACCGCGCCCTGATCGAGAAGTTGAACAAGGTTATCACCAAACGCTTTCTCAAATTCCTCGAGGAGGAATCGAAAAACCGGGCCGAGGCCTACAATGAATTCTACGCCCAATTCGGCGTTTACCTGAAGGAAGGCACCGCGCTTGACTACACCCACAAGGACCAGCTGGTGAAGTTGCTGCGGTTCGAATCCTCGCTCACCGAGAAAGGCAAGGTCACCAGCTTGGCGGACTATGTTTCCCGGCTGCAGGCGGACCAGAAGGAAATTTATTACCTCATCGGGCCCAATCGCGAAGCGATCGAATCCGGCCCCTACCTCGAAGGTTTCAAGGCGCGCAATCTCGAGGTGTTGTTCTGCTACGAGCCGATCGACGAGTACGTGATGAACAATGTGCGCGAGTTCGAGGAAAAGAAGCTCGCTGCCGCCGATCACGCCGATGTGAAGCTGCAGGATTTGCCCAAGCCGCCCGAGGGCGCGTTGAGCGAAGCGGATGTGAAACAGCTCACTTCCTGGCTCAAGGAAACGCTCGGCGACCGCGTGGCCGACGCCAAGGTCAGCGACCGCCTGGTCGATTCGCCGGCCATCGCCTTGAATGCCGACAAATTCATGTCGCCGCACATGCGCCGCATGATGAAGGCCATGAACAAGGAGGGCGCCGATGCCCCGTTGCGCGTGAACCTCGAGATCAATCCGCGTTCCCCCGTGATCAAACACCTTTCCGAGTTGCGCACCGCGACACCCGACAAGGCCAGGCTCGTCGCCGAACAAATTCTGGACAACGCGCTGATGTCGGCCGGTCTGCTGGAAGACTCCACCAAGATGGTCGCGCGACTCTACAAGCTGCTGGAATCGATTTAGGGAATGACGAGGGTGACGGCGGGTTTGCCGTGGCGGGCGGCTATCCGGCCTCAATGTTTGAGGCGGCGGACCCGCCCTGCCCCGACAGATTCCTAAGCGGGGACTTGTGGCCCCGCATCCCGCCGCGCCACGTCCCGCTTGTAGAAGAAGAGATAGGCGATCAGCACCATGCTGGAGGAGATCAGGCTCATGGCGGCAATCCCGGCGAACACCCCCGCCAGGCCCATCGTGGACTTGAGCATGCCGGCCAGCATGATCCCGATTCCGCCGGCCAGGCAGTTGGCGCCGTTCATCACCCCCATCGCCGTCGAGCGGAGTGCAGGCGGGAGCAGGTCAAAAGTCACCGGCAGCGCGTTGCAGAGGCCGAAGGAAAACAGGCACTGGAACAGGAAGATGCAGACGTAAACGATTATCACGTTCGGCTGCGGCAGCAGGAACACGAGCAGAGGCGGGGCGGCGAGGGCGCAGAAGATCACCTGCTGCAGCAGGCGGCGCTGCGGATTCGCGCGGGCCATGCGGTCGGAGGTCACGCTGCCGGACATCGAGCCGAAGACCGAGGCCGCCCGGATGATCACCGTGCCCGCAAAGCCGGCGCCGGCCAGGCCCATCTGGTAGGTCTCGGTGAAAAAGAGCGGCAGCCAGTTTATGAAGATCCACGAGCCCACCGCCGCTGTCATGGTCGCGAGCATGATGAAGCGGAAGGAGGTGATACGCACCAGGGCCGCGAGATGCTCGAACAGGGGAGTCACGGGCTTGGGCGCGGCGGTTGCGGCCGCGGCGCGTGGGCCGTCCTTGAGCAGAAAGTGAACCAGGACGGCCAGCGGCAGCCCGGCCCCCCCCAGGATGAAGAATCCCATGCGCCATCCGACCTTTTCACCGAGATAGCCGAAAAGCGTGCTGCCCGCGACCACACCGAAGGACAGGCTCGCAGAGTGGATTCCGATCGCGGTGGCGCGGGTCTGCGTCGGATGATGGTCCGCCAGCAGCGCCGCGGCGGCAGGCAGGTAGGCCGCCTCGAAAAGGCCCAGCAGCACCCGGGTCAGCAGCAGCTGCTGCACATTGGTCACGAAGCCCGTGGCCGCCATGACCGCACTCCACCCTATCAAGCTCCAGAACAGCAGACGGCTTCGCGAAACCCGGTCGCCCAGTATTCCCGCGAGGGGCGATGCCAGCGCATACGCCCAAAGGAAGAAGGATCCAATGCTCGCCAGATGCAGGTTGGTCAGGTTCAGTTCCGTCCGCAGCAGCGGATAGACTGCCGCGATCGCCGTGCGGTCGGCGTAGTTCAATGCTCCCATCAGGAAGCACAGGGCAACGACCACCCACTTGTAATTGGGTCCGGTCGTCATACCGCACCTCGTTTCGTCATACGCCGGGTTCGCGGCCGGTTCGCTGCAGTCTCATCGATCCGTGAATGCAAGAAACTACCTCCCGGCGGGGGGAATCGGGGCAACATGAAACGATTCCTATAATAATGTGCACCGGCATGCCAGTAGTATTTGCCCCGGCTTCGATTTCGCCTGCGCTGGTCCCAGCCGTTCTTCAGCCTTAATTTCCGTTTACAGACGTTACGTTTCGATGACGCACGAATAAAGACTCGTTTTGCCGAAGTCGGGGTCTACTTTCGCAGACTTCGTTTTCGTCCCGTTTTTCATGGCCAAGCGCACTCCCAAATCTTCCTCCAAGCCCCGGAGAAGCCCTGCCCGCCCGGCGGCCGCTTATTTGGAAGATGTGATCGCATCCGATCCCGTTCCACCGCCGGAAAAGCTGGCTTACTTTAACCGCGAATTGAGCTGGCTCGCCTTCAACCGGCGCGTGCTGGAACAAGCCCAGAGCCCACGCCACCCGTTGCTGGAGCGCGTGAAATTCCTGGCGATCGTCAGCTCCAACTTGGACGAGTTTTTCGAGATTCGCGTCGCCGGCCTGATCCAACAGGTGGACTCGGGCGTCGCCGAATCGAGTCTGGACGGCTTGGGCGCGCGGGAACAACTGCGGCGCATCCACCTCGTCGTCGCGTCGCTCATCGAGGATCAATATCGCTGCTGGCATGAGCAACTCGTGCCGGCACTCAGCGAACAGGGCATTGTCTTCAAGACCGCCCGGGAACTTGCGGCCGATGAGCTCAACTGGGTCCGGACTTACTTCCAGGAGCAGGTCTTCCCCGTCCTCACCCCCCTCGCCCTCGATCAATCGCATCCCTTTCCGCAGCTCACGAACAAGGCCCTCAACATCGTTGTCTCGCTCGACATTCCCGACACTCCGGAAACAGAGCGGCTCGTCGCCATTCTGCCGGTCCCGCGGATCTTGCCGCGGCTGGTGCGAATCGATCCCAGTACGACCGAGCAGCGCTACAT
>CAMAPG010000314.1 GCA_945859965.1 Opitutus sp. GAS368
AACGTCGGCTTTGCCGTCGTGATTGGTGTCCTCGAGCCGCCGGATGCGTTCGCTTTCGAGCGACAGTTCCTGTTCGCCTTTCGGGCCAAACCGCCGGCGGACCATCGCCAGGCGGTCCTCGACGGTCCGGCACGCCAGGTCGTCTTCGAGCATCCACATGTAGTCGCGGATATCGAGGACGCTGCTGCGGTAGCGGTAGGTTTCGGAAATGAACAGCCGGCCCTGCTCGTCGAACGCCATGGCGACGGGATTGGCCAGCATGGGTTCCGCGGCCCAGAGACTGATCTGCAAACCCGGGACGAGCCGGAAAGCCTTGAGCGAACGTTCGGCGTCGGGGGACGCGGGCAACATGACCGCGGCGGTTTTGCGATCCGCCGGTTTGAGCTGGCCGACACCGGAGGAGGCTGCGTCGGCGATTTCAACGGCCCGGGTGGAAGCGACGCAAAGCGATACGGCCAGAAACAGGGCGGTGGGGGTGAAAAGAAAACAAGCCATGGGAGAGGGGCGACAGTACGCAGCCAAAAAACCAAGACAAGCAGAGGAAAAGGAATGGGTAGTGTCTCGACATTCACCCATGAAGTGAAAGTCGATTCAACCCCTGCCTGCCATCTCTTGGCGCCGCTTCCAGCAGTCAAAACACGGCTCCATCGCCCCCCCCGTGGATGATAACCGACTTTCACTTAATAGGTGAAAGTCCAAACCGCCTGCTGATACCCGTTTCTCGAACAGCTCTGTGCGCGACGAGAACGATTATGAGAATGAGGAACGAGTCATTGGGATCAGGGCCGGCGAAATTCGGACACCACCCAAATGACTGCGCGCTTTTCTTTTGCGGGCGGGACTTGCAGCATCTTCGGCTCATGGCCCCAGCGAGAAAGACCCCCCGCCTAACGCTAGCCGATTTCAAACCCGAGACGCTTCGCGGCGTCGCGGGTTTTGTCCGCATTGGGCAGACGCACCGCGGTCAATGGTGGCTGCTCGATGCGGATAACCGCCCGTTTTTTAGTTGCGGGGTGACCCAAGTGCGCCCGGCTGCTCGGCCAGGGCAAGGGTCCACTGCGGACTTGGCGGCGCCCGCCGAGCCATTGATCGAGGCGGCGGAAACGCCGGATTTCGCCACCGCGACCCTGCGCCGGTTGCGCGCCTGGCATGTCAATACGCTCGGCGCGGGTGCGGCGCCGGAATTGCTGGAGCGGGGAATGCATTACACCGCCTCAGTGGATTTTGCCCGGCAAGTGCCGGCGGCGACGATCAAACTGGGCGGCGCGCTGCTGCCGGATGTCTTCGATCCCCGCTGGCTCGAAGCCTGCGATCAGGCAGCGGCGGAAAGCTGCGGCCTGCAGCGCAACCGGGAGCACCTCATCGGCTATTTCACGGACTATGAATTGGGCTGGGCGCAGCCGCACGCCGAGGCGCTTTTTGCGCAGGTCAATCTCGCGCCGAAAAACACCCCGCGCCTCGAGCGGCCCTCGCTCCTGCAGCTCTGCCTGAGCCTCGAGCCGGCTTTTTCCGCGTACCATGCCGCGTGGGAATTCACGCTCGCACCGCATGCCGGCGATCTGGCCGCGCTGGCCCGGGCGTGGGAAATTCCGCTGCCGAACAAGGAGGCCCTGCGCCAGCTGACGCTGGCGGATACGCCGTTGCTCAGCGCCGGCTACCTGGCGGACAACGACCGCTTTTCGCGCGAATTCGCCCGGAGTTATTTCACCACCTGTGCCGCCGCGATCCGGCGCTACGATCCGCATCACCTGATCCTCGGCTGCGCCTTCGGCGGCCCGCCCGGTGCGGCCGTCCTCGCCGAATGCAGTTATCCCCACGTCGATGTGCTCTCGGCCAACGATTACCACGACACTCTTTTCGAACGCATCGAGACCTATGCCCAGGCGGCGTCGATGCCGGTATTGCTGGGTGAATTCTCCTGGGTGAGCGACTATTTCACCAAGCGGCCCCAAGCCGGCGAACCCCGCGGTTGGACGACACTCGAGCGCATGCTGGGCAAAGGCCGGGCGGCACTCGAACGCGCGTTCACGCATCCGGCCTTGGTGGGCTATGCGTGGCACCGCTGGCGGGATCAATCCGGAGACGCTGCTCCCCTCGGGCATGGCCTCGTCCACGTTGACGACCGCGAGGCGATTGAGCACACTGAGCTCTTGTCCGACCTCAACTCCCACGCCGAACGTCTCCGTCGCGCCACTTCCCCATGAAAATCCCATCGCTGCTGGTTCCTGTGCTGACCCTCGGCTGGTTGCTCGCTGCCGGCTGCAGCCATATCGAAATCAAGCCCGAGGGAAACCCCGACCGGGTTGTGACCGGCACGGTGAACTTTCGCGTTCCTGCCGAACTGCCGCCCGGGACGGTGGTGACCGTGCGATTGATGGGGGCGAGCAGTTCCGTTGGCGCGCCCGATGTGCTGGGGCAGCAGATCATCACCAGTCCCATCGTTCAGCCCATTCCCTTCAAAATCGAATACGTTGCCGAAGATGCGCTGCTCCGCCTGGGTTTGAGCCTGGACGCCCGCGTGGCCATCGCGGGGAAACTTCGTTTCTACAGCGTTAACAGTTATGCGGTGACCCCTTCCAATGCGGTGGACCCGCATGAGATCTGGGTGGATCCGACCGGCAAGGACTGAGGACGCTCTGAATCGATGAGCCCCTCGCCTTCCGCCTCGTATCTCAAGTCCAAGGTTCGCACGGTACGCGACTGGCCGAAGCCGGGCATTAATTTTCGCGACGTCACGACGCTTTTTCAAGACCCTGAAGCCTTCCGGATCGCGATCGAAGCGTTTGCCCTCGATTCCGCCCGGAATCACATCGATCTCGTGGCCGCGGTGGACGCGCGCGGGTTCATTATCGGCGGCGCGCTGGCCTATCAGTTGCACAAGCCCTTCGTGCTCGTCCGGAAAAAAGGGAAGCTGCCGCACCGGACGATCTCGGAGGATTACGCGCTCGAATACGGCACGGCGACGGTCGAGATCCACGCCGATGCCTGCAAGCCGGGCGACCGCATTCTGATCGTGGACGACTTGATTGCGACGGGCGGCACCCTGCTCGCGGCGGCGAAGCTGTTTCGGATGCTGCGCGGTGAAGTCGTGGGCGTCGCGGCGATCATCGACCTGCCGGATCTCGGCGGCTCGCAGAAATTGCGGGCGGAGGGACTGGCGGTGCACGCGCTCAGCGAATTTTCGGAGACGGAGTGATCCAGCGGTAGGAACTGTTTGGGAATTCGTCTCTCCGAGTAGCGAAAGCCGTGAGGCTTTCGTCCGAACCCGAAACGCTCATCCCCCTTCGCCAAGCCTTCGGAGGACAGGCGCGTTTCGCTACGAGATCTAAAGCAACCGGCATTTCCTAAACAGCTCCTAAAGCGGGGAAGCCTGAGCTGGTTTTGGTTGCGGCCCGGCCTGCCGGCTCTTTCCTGAATATCCCCCATGGCCTTAACGATCTGGTGCAATGTCTCGTTTTCCGATTCGGCTTCGCGGTTGCTGACCGCCGGCCTGCAAAAG
>CAMAPG010000315.1 GCA_945859965.1 Opitutus sp. GAS368
GGCTATACCTCCAACGACTATCATATCCGCCGCTACACGTTGCGGACGGACGGCTTCGCCTCGGTGAACGCGCCCTTTGCCGGCGGCACGATGCTGACCAAGCCGCTGGTGTTTTCCGGGAAGCGGTTGGTGCTCAATTATTCCACGTCCTCGGTCGGGTCGGTGAAGGTCGAACTCACGGATGAAGGCGGAAAGCCGTTGCCGGGATTTTCAGTGGACGACTGCGACGAGATCATCGGCGATGAGATCAGTCGGACTGTTTCCTGGAAAACGACGACGGATCTCTCCGCGATCGCCGGCCGGCCGGTCCGCGTGCGTTTCACGATGAAAGACGCGGATCTGTACTCGCTGCAATTCCAACCCTGATTCCGCAGATCCGACGAAGGCACCTGACCCGATGGAAACTCATCTGTTGACTGCCGAAGGCTCGGGAGTGGGGCGGGTCTTTGACCCGCTCGTGCTGCGTTGCCAGGGCGGGTCACAGACCCGCCCTACTTTAAGACTCAGTCGCTCGAGGATGCACGCGGGCGGCGCCATGCTGGCCCTGGTGCTGGCAGTTCCGGGCATGCTGTCCGCCATGTCCCCTGTCGACATCGGCAGCCGCCTCGAACTATTCGTCGACCGCCATCTGGTCGACCGGCTCGACAACGCCCGTTTGAGGCTCGGACAGCCGCAGCCGAGGGAGATTGCATTGCGTTTCAATGAGCCGTGGGAGATGCCCTTTGCCGGCTGCCTCTCGGTGATCAAGGACGGCGGGGTTTACCGGATGTATTACCGCGGCGCGGGAGCCAATGCGAAGGGCGACTACGATCCGAATGCGGAGGTCACTTGTTATGCCGAGAGTCCCGATGGCATCCATTGGACCAAACCATCACTGGGTTTGCACGAATTCAGAGGCAGCAAAGACAACAATATCATCATGGGCGCGGATGTGAAACGGAGGATTTCAGCCACCTTCGCGCCGTTTCTCGATGATCGGCCCGGCGTTCCCGCCGACGAACGGTACAAAGGTGTCGGAGGGCAGGGTGGGGACCGGACCATCGCCATGGGGCCCGATGGACGCGGGCTGTTTCGGCTCGCTTCGCCGGACGGCATTCATTGGCGCGTGTTGCCCGGACCGTCGTTGTTCCAAGGCTATGCGCTCGACACGTTGAACGTCGCGTTCTGGTCACCAGCGGAGCAAACCTACGTGGCGTACATCCGGACGTGGTCGGAAGGCGGAACCCCGGACCGGCCGAAGTTCGCCGGCTATCGCACGATCAGCCGCTCGGTCTCCAAGGATTTTGTCACGTGGTCGGAACCCAAGCAGATGAGTTTTGGCGATGCGCCGACTGAGCAGGTCTACACCATCGGGGCGCATCCTTATTTTCGGGCGCCGCATCTGATCATCGCCCTGCCGTTCCGGTTTAATCCCGGGAAGAATGTGCTGACTGTGGAGGAAGCCCAGGCGTTCGGCCTCGTCAGTCTTCCCGGTGAAAAGACCGGCGGGCTTCACGGCACGCCCCTCGGCAAACTGGGCGCCGGGCACGCCTTGGGCGGGCTTTCCGACGCGGTGCTCATGTCCTCTCGCGGAGGCTACGCGTTCGACCGGACGTTCATGGAGTCCTTCATTCGCCCGGGCCTCAATCGTCATGCTTGGACCGCGCGCAGCAACGTCCCAGCCTTTGGGGTGCTGGCCACCGGCGAAAATGAAATCTCGGTTTATCTCCAGACCGGCTACACCTCCAACGACTATCATATCCGCCGCTACACGTTGCGGACGGACGGCTTCGCCTCGGTGAATGCGCCCTTTGCGGGCGGCACGATGCTGACCAAGCCGCTGGTCTTTGCCGGGAAACGCCTGGTGCTCAATTATTCCACGTCCTCGGTTGGATCGGTGAAGGTCGAACTCACGGATGAAGGTGGAAAGCCGCTGCCGGGATTTTCGCTGACCGACTGCGACGAGATCATCGGCGATGAAATCAGCCGGACCGTGTCCTGGAAAACCGCGACGGATCTTTCCGCAATCGCCGGCCGTCCGGTCCGCCTTCGCTTCTCGCTGAAGGACGCGGATCTCTACTCGATTCAGTTTCCAGAATAACCCCCCATCCACAATGAAACCTTTCATTCCGATCCCAACGCTCATGGCAATCGCCGGGGCAGTCTTGGCATGGCCGACGATTTCCCGAGCGGCTGGCATGCCCCCCGTGGAAATCGGCGGCCGTCTGGAGCTCTTTGTCGACCACCACGTGATCGACGAGCTGAAAGGGACGGAGCTGCGCCTGGCAAAACCGCAGGAGCAGGAAATCGTCCTGCGTTTCGACCTGCCGTGGGAAATCCCGTTCTCCGGGGCACACACGGTGCTCAAGGACGGTGACATCTACCGGATGTATTACCGGGGCGCCGGCATCGATGCCCGCGGCGAATACGATGAAACGTCGGAGGTCACGTGCTACGCCGAAAGCCGCGACGGGATCCACTGGGTCAAGCCGATCCTCGGGTTGCACGACTATCACGGTAACAAGGCGAACAACATCATCCTGCCGCCGAACAACCGGCTCCGGGTGTCGCATAATTTCGCGGTGTTTATCGACCCGCGCCCCGGCGTTCCGCCCGACGAGCGGTACAAGGGTTTGGGCGGAACCTCGAATCGCTGGGAGCAGGACAAGACCCGGCCGCACGGGCTCTATCGTTACGTTTCGGGCGATGGCATTCACTGGCGGTTGCTTTCCCCCGCGGGCATTTTCCAGGGCTATGCGCTCGATACGCTGAACACCGCGCTGTGGTCGCCGGCGGAAAATTGCTATGTGGCCTACATCCGGCCGGGCAAAACCAAGTACCGCACCATCAGTCGCGCCACCTCGAAGGACTTCATTACCTGGACCGAGCCGCAGGAAGTGGATTACGGCGACACGCCCGCCGAACACGTCTATACCAACGGGACCCATCCTTATTTTCGTGCTCCCCACATCCTCATCGCCTTGCCCTTCCGCTTTCAACCGGATCGCGCGGTGCTGAGTGCGGCGGAACACCAGGCGCTCGCCACCCATTACACGCAGAGAAAGGGTATTTCCGATGCCATCCTGATGACCTCACGCGGGGGACCTCACTTTGACCGCACCTTCATGGAGTCCTTCATCCGCCCCGGCCTGGACCGCGGAAGCTGGGACGCCCGCAGCAATCTGCCCGGCCTGGGCGTAGTGCAGACGGGCCCGACCGAGATGTCGTTGTATCTCACGACCCATCACACGATGCGCGACTATCACATGCGGCGCTACTCCCTGCGCCTCGATGGATTCGCCTCGGTCAACGCGCCGTTCGCGGGCGGCACGCTACTGACCAAGCCTCTGGTCTTCTCCGGGAAACGCTTGGTGCTCAATTATTCCACGTCGTCGGTAGGCTCCCTGAAAGTCGAAATCACCGATGAAAACGGAAGGGCGCTGCCGGGGTTTTCACTGGAGGACAGCGACGAGATCATCGGGGACGAGATCGCGCGCACGGTTTCCTGGAAAAC
>CAMAPG010000316.1 GCA_945859965.1 Opitutus sp. GAS368
GGTGCGCAGCTGGATGAGTTCGGTTTTGGTCATGAGCGCCTGCAAGGCGTCTTTATTCTGGGCGCCGGTCTCGAACATGCGGGTGAAAACGGCGCGGGATTTCTCGAGGTTTGCCGGGCTCACCTCGCCTACGGTGTCCATGTACGGCTTGAGCGCGCGGCCGAGCAGGGTGGTCGGCTTGGGTGCGGCGGGATCCAGCAGATCCTCCGCGCAGGCGACTGGACTGACGAAAATCAAACCCCCGAGCGAGGGGGTCCGCCCCTTTTGCCGCTGGCGGCGCAGCCATTCCAGCACCAGGCCGCACCCGAAGCTGACGCTGAACAGCACCGGCGGCCGCCCGTGCCGGGTCGTCAATTCCTCCACGAGGTCATCCAGTTGCGCGCAGAGGAGATCGGTCGAGAATCCGCTCCGGGAATAATTGAAATAGTAGAGGCTGCCCGAGTTCAGCAGGAGCCCGCGAAGCAGGAAAACCTGCTCGGTGGCATCGGGCACGAAGCCGCCGAGGACGATGGTGGGGAAGGGCCCGGGCCGCAGTTCGCAGAGCACCGAGGTTTTTTGATGAGGCTGGGCGAGCCCGCGATCGAGGACGTTTTCCTGGGCGCGACGCACGGCCGGCGCGAACGGCCGCGGGCGGGGCGGGCGCAACTTGTAGCCCGCGGTGCGCAGAAAAGTCCAAATCGACGGCGCGGTTTGAAAGCGATCCAGTTGCGCGGCGAAATCAAAGATCGGAAGAAGCGCGGGCTCAGTCATGGCCCAGAGCTTTTTTGGCGGAAAGTTACGCTGGCAAAGACAAACGGCGGCTGTCACGTAAACGTTACCGGAAGTGCCGCGCGCGGAGATATTTTGCCGTCCGCTGCCGCGATTCCGTGTTTTCCCTTCATGCCGCTCCCGCCTGTCCTTTACGAAGACGATGTCCTGATCGCGTTCGACAAACCGAGCGGGATGCTCGTCGCGCCCGATCGCTGGGATAAGACCCGGGAGAACCTGATGGGCCTGGTGCACGCCAAAATGGGCCACGGCGTGGCCAACGTGCACCGGCTCGATGCGGATACGAGCGGGCTGATCCTGTGCGCGAAAACCAAGCCGGCGCTCGATTTTTTAAGCGGACAATTCCAGTCGAAGACCGTCGGGAAGAAATACCACGCGATGGTGGTCGTGCTGCCGGTTGAAGAGGCGATGAAGGTGGTCGTGCCGGTGCGCGGGCCGGACGGAACCCTGCCGGATCAGTTCACGATCGATCTGGCGCTGGGCGAGGACGAGCACCAGCCGGGGCGCATGAGGGTGTTTCGCAAGCGGGGCGGCAAGCCGTGTGTCACCGAGTTTCGCACCTTGGAGCGCTTCGGCCGCTTCGCCTGGGTCGAGTGTCGTCCGCTCACCGGCCGCACCCACCAGTTGCGGGTCCATCTCGCCGCCGCCGGCGCGCCGATTCTCAACGATCCGTTTTACGGCGATCCCGAGATCAAACTGCTGCTGTCAGAGTTGAAGCGCCGCTATAAGGGGCGCGACGAGGAAAAACCGCTGATTGGCCGGCTGGCGCTGCATGCGTCGGAGCTGACATTCAAGCATCCCGGTACGCTCACGCCGATGACGCTGATGGCGCCCTGGCCGCATGAGTTCGAGGTGGCGCTCAAATACCTGCGCAGATTCGGCGCCGGTGGGCGCGTCGGTCAGGGCTTGCGGAAGAGGTAGTGGCTGACGAGCCATTCCTCGCCGTGGCGATAACCCCAGAGCTCCGCGCAGCTCAGGTAGAAGATCCGCCAGTAGGCCCACCATTTCTCCGCCTGGTCCCGTCCGTAAGTTTCGGCGAACAGCGGCAGGATTTCGCGCCGGTGCCGGTCCATATTTTGCAACCAGTGCTCGGCGGTTTTCTGGTAATGGGTCCCCGGAACCTTCCAGTCTGATACCAGCTGCAAATCCTCCTGAAAAAAATGCAGCAGTTCGTGTGACGGCATCTGCCCCCCGGTGAAAAAATAACGGGCCATCCAATCGCCCGGACCGCGTGCGACGAAATGGTAGGGAAAGCGACGATGCGTAAAAATATGCACAAACAGCAGCCCGCCCGGTTTCAGCCACCGGGCGATATTCGCGAGCAACCGCTGGTAATTTTTCATGTGCTCGAACATTTCCACGGAGACCACCCGGTCGAATTGTCCGTCGCCGGCTTCGAAGGTGTTCAGGTCGGCGGTAATGATCTGGAGATTGGGCAAGCCGCGTTTCCTGGCCTCATCATCGATAAAGAGCTTTTGGGTTTTCGAGTTGGAAACCCCGGTGATCCGGGCACGCGGGAATTTTTCGGCGAGGGTCAGCGAGAGCGAGCCCCAGCCGCAGCCGAGTTCGAGGATGGTTTGTCCATCCGCGAGTTGGGCCCGTTCGAGGTAAAGGGCGAGCATCGCCTCTTCAGCCTGGTCGAGCGTTTCGCGACCGGTGGGGTAAAGGCAGCCGGAATATTTCAACCGGCGACCCAGGCAGAACTGATAGAAAGCCGTCGGCACCTCGTAGTGCTGTTCATTCGCGGCGCGCATGTCCTCGGCGATGGGCCGCGTTTTCAGGTCCGCGACATAATCGAGCAGGCGCGCGTGCTGGAGTTCGGCGGTCGGAGCCGTTTCGTCCCGGAGGCGCTCGGCCAGCAACCGCCGGATGCCGAGACGGAGGAGCCAGTCAGGCAAACGATTTTTTTCGAGCAGGGAATCGATCATGGGACTGAAACGGAGAGGGGACTCGAGGCGCGGGATTTTCGGATTCAACCCCGGGCTTCCGCGCATCCCGTCACGGTTTTTTCGGAAACCACGGCACGAAGGCGGAGGTGGTCTGTTGGTAGCGACGATAGGCGTCGCCCCGGCTGCGGATGCTTTGGGCCTCGGTCATGGGTATTCCTGTTACGCGCAACAGCAGATAAAGGATGCTGGCCGGGCCGATGAAAGCGATCCAGCCCCACGGCGAGGCGAGGGCAAAAATAAAATAAGCCATCCAGGTGAGCCATTCGAAAAAATAATTGGGGTGGCGGCTCACGTGCCACAGGCCCATGGAGCAGACCTTGCCGCGATTTTCCGGGTCGCGGCCAAACGCGGCGAGCTGGGCGTCGGCCAGGGCTTCGCCGGCAATGGCGATGAGCCAGAGCGTGGCGCCGGCCCATTCCAATGGATGCAAGCCCGGGGCCGCGTTGAAACAGGAGGGCAGAAACGTGGTGCCCAGCAGCACGACGGACGCGGCCTGCATCTGGAAAAACCAGAACATCTTCGCTTGGAAATTCCCCGCCCAGCTTTTCCGCAGCTCGCGGTAGCGGCCGTCCTCGACCGGATGATGCCGGATTATGCGTCGGGCCAGATGCGTGCCGAGGCGAAGGCTCCACGGGACAACAAGGACCACGAGGAGCGCCCGACGAACCGTCCAGCCTGGGCCGGCCACGGCATAAAACGCCGCCAGCGCGCCAAACGCGTACGACCAAGCGATGTCGACGATGCTGAAATTATC
>CAMAPG010000317.1 GCA_945859965.1 Opitutus sp. GAS368
AGATCGGCCTGAAGCTGCGATCGGCCGCGAAGCTGGAGCTGGGACCTGATCCTGCGCCCGAGCAACTGGTGATACCGGAGGAACTATCCCTCGCCTTGGAACAGGACGATGCGGCGCGGACGCGCTGGGACACATTTACCGTGGGCCGGCGGCGTTCCCTCATTCATTACGTCACGAGTGCGAAGCTGGAGCCGACCCGGATCAAGCGGGCACTGGACTTGGCGGAGAAGATCCGCACCCGCCGACTCTATGGCGATATTCGCTCCGTTTAGAGCGGCTTAAAGGAATTATTCATAAAACCTGAGTGTCACGTATTACGTGACACTCGGGTTTGTATGTCCGGCTGGTCGAGGACGACTCGCCCTACCTTCCTCGGCGGTAGACGCCGGAGCGGCCTCATAAAAAAAAATATATACTAATTTCCCGGGACACTTTAACCCTGAAGCATGGTTTTCCCGCCCCCGCGTGAACGAATCCTTCATTTTCTGCAAAGCTGTCTGGTGGCCGCAGTCCTGAGCGTCCTGCACCAGCCAGCCTCGGCGCAGATCGGGGACAAAGCGGGTGAGGAGCAGAAGTCGCTGGTCGCTCCCGGGGATATTCCTCCAGCCCCCTCACTTTCGCCGGAAGAGGCGCTCAAATCCTTTCGCCTCGCCCCTGGCCTCCGGCTCGAACTCGTCGCCAGCGAACCGCTCGTGGAGGATCCGGTGGCGATGGTCTTTTCGCCCGACGGCCGCCTGTGGGTGGTCGAGATGCGCGGCTACATGACCGATTTCAACGGCAGCACCGAGGATCAGCCGGTGGGTCGCATCGCCGTGCTGACCGATGCGGATCACGATGGACGTTACGATCAACGCTCAGTGTTTCTCGATGGGTTGATTCTGCCGCGCGCGATCGCCCTGGTGGGCGACGGCGTGCTGGTGGGGGCCCCGCCTTGGCTCAAATTCTGGCGCGATACCGATGGTGACGGAAAAGCCGACCAGGAGACGGTCGTCGCCAGCGATTACGGGGTGCAGACCGATCCCAAGCATCCGGAGCAGGGCAATCCGGAGCGCGCACCCAACAGCCTGCTGTGGGCGGCGGACAATTGGATCTACAGCACGGCGTACACGAAAAAATTCCGCTATCGCCGGGGCCAGTGGGAAACCGGTCTCACGAGTTTTCGCGGACAATGGGGCCTGAGTCAGGACGACTTTGGCCGGCTCTTTCATAATTCCAATAGCGATCCGTTGCGCGCCGATGTCGTGGACTCCTCCTATCTGGTGCGAAACCCGAATTTTCCGCGGCTGGCGGGGAGCAATGTCAAGGTGGCCGACAATTTCCTGGTCTGGCCGATCCGCGTGACGCCGGGCACGAACCGCGCGTACCGGCCTGAAACCATGCACAATGGAAAGCTCAAGGAATTCACTGCTGCGTGTGCGCCCCTGGTTTATCGCGGGGACCTGTTGCCGCCGGAGTTTTATGGCAATGCGTTCATTGCCGAGCCGACGGCCAACCTCGTGAAGCGCACCCTCATCACCGCGGCGAACGGCACGCTCTCGTCGCATGAAGCGTATGAGCAGAGCGAATTTCTCGCCTCGACGGATGAGCGTTTCCGTCCCGTCAATCTCAACACCGGTCCCGATGGCGCGCTGTACATCGTGGATTTCCAGCGCGGCGTGCTGCAGCACCGCATTTCCCTGACCACCTACTTGCGCAAACAGTCGGAGGACCGCGACCTGATCGCTCCCATCCACAAGGGCCGGATCTATCGCGTCGTGCCGGCCGATCGTCCGACGCCGGCGGCGCCACGCCTGCCGGCCAATGCCCCGGCGGCGCAGTGGCTGCCCTATGTGTCGCACGCCAACAGCTGGTGGCGCGAGACGGCGCAGCGCGTGCTGGTGGAGCGCGGCGACGGCGCCATTGCGCCCCCGTTGCGCGACATCGCACTCAAGGGGTCCTCGGCCTTCGGTCGCGCGACCGCACTCCGGGTCCTCGACGGTCTCGATCAACTCGATGCTGCGACCGTGGCCGGCGCGCTGCGCGACGCCGAACCCGTGGTGCGAACGACCGCGGTGCGGCTCGCGGAACGTTTCCTGGCGGGAAAAGACTCCCGGCAGGCCATGGTGGAAAAACTGCTGGCGTTGCGGAACGATGCGTCGCCTGAGGTGCAATTGCAGCTGGTCGCCACGCTGACGGAGGTGCCGGATCTCGAGCTCGACGTGAAGCTCGCTGCAATGGTCCGCGCGGATCCGAAGAATGTTTTTCTGGACGACGTGTTCTACTCGGGGCTTTTCAACCGCGAACTCCCCTTGCTCGAACGGCTGCTGGCGGATCCCCAATGGCCGGCGGACGAACCCGCCGCGAACCGGCTGGTCGCGGGCTTGGCGAAAGGACTCATGACGTCGCGCCGACCCGAGAACGCGGCCCGCTTGCTCGCGCTGATCGCGGCCCAGCCGGAAACCGCGGTCGCACGGCGCAAGGCCTTGCTGGAGGGAGCGCTCGAAGCCGCGCCAGTTATTTCGCGGCGACCGTTGAAATTCGCGGCCGAGCCGCCAGGGCTGACGGAATTGAAACGGCGGATCGCTCCGGGCGAAGGCGAACGGCTGGTTCAACTCGAGCGTTTATTGACCTGGCCGGGGAAACCGGGGGCGGAGACGGAGCAGGCGGTTCCTGCGCTGACTGCGACTGAGCGCGTCAGCTTCGAAGCCGGGGCGGCGCTGTATGCGGGGAGTTGCGTGGCCTGCCACCAGCCGAATGGCCGCGGCCTCGCGGGCCTGGCCCCGCCGCTCGCGGACTCGGAGTGGGTCAACGGTTCGGCGGGACGCATGATCCGCATTGCACTGCAAGGGGTTCACGGGCCGATCATGGTGGACGGCACGATCTATCGCCTGGAGATGCCGGGCTTCGCGATTTTTTCCGACGACCAGCTTTCGTCGATTCTCACCTATGTGCGCCGCTCGTGGGGCAACACCGGCACGCCGGTGGCACCCGAGCAGGTGGCCGCGATCCGGAAACAGACGGCGGGCGCGGGCCGCAAGGAAGCCTGGACACAGGCGGAGTTGCTGCAGATCCCGTGACCGTTGCCGCAGAAGTCTAGTAATTTTCGGCAGACGGAAGGTTCCTGACCAAGAGACAAAGATCCGAAGGCGACCTGCTTTGACTTTTACCTATTAAGTAAAGGTTGATCCAGCCGGGCTTGCACTCTCTTGGCGCGGTTTCCAGCAGTCCGGACGCGAATCCAGCGCCATTAGTTCACACGCGGCTGATAACCCACTTTTACTTAATAGGTAAAAGTCAGAATCCTGCCGGGACACGTCTCTCGATGAGCAATGTGCGCAACGAATACTCCCGAGCGCGGCCGCCGTCAGCTCGCAGGCTGGGCGTAGCGCACCTGCAGCTGGAGATCGTTCCACCACCCGGAGGAACTGCCGATGTTCGACACGGAGACATCGTTCGTTCCGGTTTTGATTGAGGCGGGCGTTACCTTG
>CAMAPG010000318.1 GCA_945859965.1 Opitutus sp. GAS368
GGACCAGGTGGGCCGGGATGCGAGAAAAGCAGAGTAAGGTTTTTTTTGAATGTGGAACTCAGGAACTCAGGAATGGCCGGGCTGGGACACAAGGATTTGAGCGGTCGGGTCATTGAAGCGGCCATTGCCGTACACATTGCCCTTGGTCCCGGATTTCTTGAATCCGTTTATGAGAATGCCCTCTGTGTGGAATTGACCGCTCACGGAATTCACTATGAGCAGCAGAAAGTTATAACTATTCTTTATCGTGACACCAAAGTGGGTGAGCACCGGCTTGATTTGCTGGTCGAGAAGTATCTGCTGGTGGAACTCAAGGCGGTTAAGGAAATCGAGGATATTTTCTTCACCGTCGGGCGTTCGCGAATGAAAGCTGCCGGCATCCGCGATGGCCTGATTTTGAACTTTGCGGCCATGCCCCTCACCATCAAACGCATTGGTCCGGGTTTCCTGAGTTCCTGAGCTCCACATTAAAAAATGTTCGGCCTGTTCAAAAAATTCAAAGACGGGTTTGCCAAGACGGTTTCGGCGATCAGCGACAAGACACGCGGACTGTTTTCCGGGAGGAAGATCGATGCCTCCTCGCTCGAGACGCTGGAGGAGGCGCTTTACACCGCGGATTTCGGGGTAGAGACCACCGAGGAGGTCCTGGCCGAGATCAAGGCCGCCTATAAAAAGGACAAGGAACTGCGCGGACAGCAGGCCGCCGCGATTGGCGCGGAGGTCCTGAAGCGCGTCCTGGCCGGGGCGGAGGGCAAATTGGAAAAAAGTCCGGGGGCCAATCCCACCGTCATTGCCATGATCGGCGTCAACGGCTCGGGCAAGACGACCACGTCGGCGAAGCTCGGCTGGCGGCTCAAGCAGGACGGGAAAACAATTATTCTGGCCGCGTGCGACACGTTCCGGGCCGCGGCGGTGGAACAGCTCAAAACCTGGGGGCAGCGGCTCGATTTGGAAGTGATCGCCAGCCACACGGGTGGCGATGCGGCGGCGGTGGCGTTCGATGCGTGGCAGGCCGCGAAGGCGCGGGGGCGCGATTACCTTATTGTGGACACCGCGGGCCGCCTGCACACGAAGAGCAACCTGATGGAGGAGCTCGCGAAAATCCGGCGCGTGCTGCAGAAAAACGACCCGACCGCGCCCCAGCATCGCTGGCTCGTGGTGGATGGCTCGCTCGGCAGCAATTCGATCGAACAGGCGAAGGCCTTTCACCAAAGCTTCGGGCTCACGGGCCTAGTCGTGACGAAGCTCGATGGCACGAGCCGCGGCGGAGCGCTGGTGGGAATTTACCGCCAGCTCAAGATCCCGATCTATTTCCTCGGCCTCGGCGAAAAGGCGGAGGACCTGCAGCCGTTCAGTATCGATAGTTACGTGAAGGCAGTCTTCGGCTTGGACGAGTGATTCCGAGGAGGGCTAAAAGTAGGGCGGGTCGTTGACCCGCTCTTCAGGGAGCTAGCAGCAGGACAGGTCATCCGCCTTCGCCGAGCCTACGGTGGACAAGAAGACCTGCCCTGCGTAACGGTCAAAACGTCGCTCGTACTCCAACGGAGATGCCGCGCCCCGGGAGTGGGGCAAAATCCTTCAGAAAGGAACTGTGCACGCGGGCGGTGACATTGGTGAGATTGTCGCCGCGGACGAAGAGCGTATAATTCATCCGCCCCGCCGCGATGAGGTAGTCCACATGCGCATTGATCAGGGTGTACCCGGGCGTGGCGGTTTCGGTGGTGGTGAAACGGTTCTGGCGGTCCGTGTGCCGGACCTCGGAACCGGTATTCCAGCGCGGATCTTCGTAGCACAATCGCGCGCCATAACGCAGCGCCGGAATGCGGGGCAGCGGGGTCCGGTCAGTCGTCTGCTCGGCGCGCACGTAGTCGGACATCAGGTCCAGATGCAGGTGATACTCCGGACGCTCCACCAAGTGCAGGATGATATCGGCCTCGGCGCCGTGGAAGTCGGCGTCCTTCGCAATGAACTGATACGGCGTGAGCCCTTCCGGATTGTTGGCCGCGGGAATCGCGGTGGGAGCCAGCTCCTGCTCGTAGATGTAATCGGAGAATTTATGCAGGAAGACGCTGACCGTCCCGGTGACGAAACCGGTGCGTTTGCGCAGGCTGAGGTCGAAGCCAAGTGATTTCTCGGAGCCCAGCGAGGTGCTGCCAACTTCGTAGGCACCAGTGCCGCCGTGCGGCCCGTTGGAAAAAAGTTCCTGCGCCGTGGGCAGGCGCTCGGTGTACGCGGCCGAGAAACCGATGGAGTAATCTTTGGCGGGATAATAGACGGAGCCGAGCGACGCGCTCAGGCCGCCCTGGGTTTTCTTTTCCTGGGAATAGGCGGCGTAGTTGGGCAGTACGGGGAGCGCCGGATCCACCGCCCCGAGGGCAATGGATTGCCGTTCATAGCGGGCGCCGAATTGGAAGGTCACGGGGTCGCGTTTCAATTCCTCGAGCACGAAGACCGCGCCGCTTCCGGTCCGTGACGGAGGCGTCACGACCTCTTCACCGATGGCGGAGAAATCGCTGTAGGCTCCCTGAACCCCGACGGTTCCAGTGAGCTCGCCGATAGCGAGATGGGGCAGTTCCAGCCGGCCCTCCCAGGCCTTGTTCTCGAAGGTCGTCGCGATCTCATCACCGTCTTTTTCGCTGTGGCGGTACTGGCCGAAACTCATCCGGGCCTTCGCGCTGCGAAATGCGCCAAATGGCCGGGTGACTTCACCCGAGAGATCGAGGCGCGTCTGCTTCATGTCGATCGAAACCGGTGGGTCGTCCCCGGTGGGAACGCCATACACCGTTTCATAGCGGCTGATCGCGGCGCCCAGCCGGCCGGTCTCCCAGAACAGGGTGCTCCCGATGGATGCGCTCTGCGTCTCTATTGCGCTGTTGGGCAGCGTGCCGACGGGCTGATTGGCCGGTGCGCCGGCATCGCTGCGGGCGACGCCGGGAATATCGATGTCGTCGGTTTTGAGCTTCAGCGCATTGACGCGAAACGCGATCCCGGGCCGGCCGAAACCGAGTGAGGCCACGCCGGCCCGCTCATTGGCGGCGCCGAACGCGCGGCCTTCCACGGCGCCGTGCAGCAGGCCGTCGCTTTCGGCGGAGGGAATGCTGTTGTCGATCACGTTGATCACGCCGCCCACGGCGGAACTGCCGTAGAGCAACGTGGAAGGGCCGCGCAGGACTTCCACGCGTTCGGCGAAAAGCGGTTCGACCGCGGCGTTGTGATCCGGGCTGATGTTGGACGCGTCGAGGGCGCCCACGCTGTTGTTCAAGACCCGGATGCGATCGCCGCCGAGGCCGCGGATGATCGGCCGGCTCGCGCCGGGCCCGTTGTAGGTCGAGTTGACGCCGGCCGTGCCCGAAAGCGTTTCGCCCAGCGTGGCCTGGGCGCGGCGATGCAATTCATCGCTGGCGAGAATGGAGGTGCCCTGGGCGAGATCGAAGGCGGTGCGGCCGTCGGGTCCGGCGGAAACGA
>CAMAPG010000319.1 GCA_945859965.1 Opitutus sp. GAS368
GCCAGTGAAACCTCCCTCCTTCACTTGGGAAAAAAACACTGGCTCGCGGCCGTGCGCGACGATGGCTCTGAATTGACCGAGCTTTTCCGTTCCCAAGACGACGGCGAAACATGGGTGGGGCCGGAAACCATGACCGAGGCCCATCAGCTGCCAGCCCATCTGTTCAGGCTGGCCGACGGCCGCCTCCTCCTAAGCTACGGCACCCGGGTCGAGGGCCAGTTCGGGGTGCTCGCGAAACTCAGCCGCGATGAAGGCCGGACTTGGAGCGCGCCGATCCGGCTCGCCGATTCGCTCGTCCGGGACTGCGGCTATCCCAGCAGCGTGCAACGGCCGGATGGCGCCATCGTCACCGCCTACTACTCCGCCAGCGTGCAGAACCACACCCGCTATCACATGGGCGTCGTGATCTGGACTCCGCCGGCTCCGTAAGCAGCTAATTATGTGGGCGGGGTGCCCTCACCCCGCTTGAATCGCACGAGGGGTGAGGCACCCAGCCCACAGTTTCGACCCGTTCCATTTTACCCCCAATGATTCTCCCGCGATCCGTCACTCCCGCTACCACATGGGCGTCATGCTCTGGAGCGCTCCCGCTCAGAATCCCTGATTTCCCCGCCCTTCTCTGCGTCTCTGCGTCTCTGCGTAAGACTGGGCCGAACCCTCCGGCGATTTCTCACACAGAGCCGCAAAGGACGCAGAGGAGAGAGGCCAGCCCGTTGCAACCAGAGACCTAAATTCATGCATGCTTCCAAATGGCTTTTTCTGGTCGCAAGCTTCGTCACGATCTCCCTGCCGGCTTCACCGGCCAAGGCGGGGCCAGAGGTCGCCCCGACCGGGCCGGTGGAACGTTACATCTCGATCGATAATGTCTGCGCTTGGCCGAACCTCACGGTGTTGCGGGATGGCACGATCATCGCCGCAATCTTCAACCGGCCCAGCCATGGGTTGGAAGCGGGTATGGTCGAGGCCTGGGCGAGCGGGGACGGGCGTTTCTGGGAAAAACGCGGCATCGTCGCGCCCAACGAGCCGAACACCACGCGCATGAATGTCGCCGCGGGTCTGGCGGGGAACGGGGATCTCGTCGTGCTTTGCTCCGGCTGGAGCAATCAGCAGCAGCCGGGGCGGCAGAAACAAATTCCCTTCCGCGATGCCATCCTGCCCGCCTGGGTCTGCCGTTCCAACGATGGTGGCCGGACCTGGACCCAGGACAAGGAGTTCGTGCCCCCGCCCAAGGACTGGGAGGCCTTTGTCCCCTTCGGTGACATCGTCGCCGGCACTGACGGCGCGCTGCACGCCTCCGCCATCGGCGTATATTACGACCCCAGGGAGGCGGTGCGCCCGCGTCCGCCCCGCGTGATGCAATCATGGCATTTTCGCAGCGCGGATGACGGAAGAACCTGGAGCGCGACCTCCGTCATCGGCCCGACCCACAACGAAACCTTCATCCATCCGCTCGGCGGCAAACGCTGGCTGGCGGTGGCGCGGGAGGAAAGCGCCCGGGCGATGGATCTCTTTCACTCCGACGACGACGGGAAAACCTGGGGAAGCCCGCAACGCGTGACGGGACGTGGTGAATTGAACGCCCATCTTCTGCGGCTGAAGGACGGACGACTGCTCCTGAGTTACGGCAACCGCGCCGAGGACCGGTTCGGCGTGCTCGCAAAAACCAGCAGCGATGACGGCCGCACGTGGAGCAATCCCATCCGCCTGGTCCATTCATTGAAATCAGACTGCGGCTATCCCAGCAGCGTGCAACGGCCGGACGGCGCCATCGTCACCGCCTACTACTCTGCCAGCGTGCAGAACCACACCCGCTATCACATGGGCGTCGTCATCTGGAACCCGCCCACAGTTTCGAACCCAAGCTCCTCCTCACCACTCGTTTCCTTTTCCCCATGAATACCCAAAAAACGTTTGCCTGCCTGCTCACCCTGTTTTCGTTCACCGCCGCGGTCCAGGCGGCCGCCCCGCATTCTCCCAAGGAAGTTGCGCTCACCAGCCCGGTGGAGCGGTATGTCTCCGTCGATAATGTCTGCGCCTGGCCGAACCTGACTATGCTGCGAGACGGCACGATTGCCGCCACCATCTTCAATCGCCCGACCCACGGACAAACCGAGGGCGCCGTCGACGTGTGGGCCAGCGCGGACGGACGCTTCTGGGAAAAACGCGGCGTCGCCGCCCCCAATGAGCCCAACACCAACCGCATGAACGTCGCCGCCGGCCTCGCGCGGAACGGGGACCTGCTCGTCCTTTCCTCCGGCTGGAGTAATATCCAAAAGCCGGGCCAGCCAAAACGGGATGCCTTCCGCGATGGCAAACTGCCCGTCGTGGTGTGCCGTTCCGCCGACGGCGGACGCACCTGGTCACGTGACTTGAACTTTCCCGGTGGGGGCAAGGGCTGGGACGAGTTTGTCCCTTTCGGCGACATTCTGATCGGAACCGATGGCGCCCTGCATATGAGCGCCTATCAGGGCAAGCCGAACCAGCTCTCCGGTCCCGGCGTGCGCCGGATTTTCCGTTCCTCGCATTTTCGCAGCGACGACGATGGCAAAACCTGGCGGATGACCTCTGTCATCGGGCCGGTCCACAATGAGACCACGGTATTCCATCTGGGCGGCAAGCGCTGGATGGCCGCCGCCCGCCAGGAAGACGATCGGGCGATGGACTTGTTTCGTTCGAACGACGACGGCGAAACCTGGGAAGGTCCGCAGCGCGTCACGGGTTATCATGAACTCAATGCCCATCTGACACGGCTCAAGGACGGGCGCCTGCTGCTCAGTTACGGCAACCGCTCCGAGCGCGAGAACGGTCCGTTCGGCGTGCTGGCGAAACTCAGCAGCGATGAGGGCGAGACTTGGAGTACCCCCATCCGCCTCCTGCACTCGGTCGCCCGCGACTGCGGTTATCCCAGCAGCGTGCAGCGGCCCGACGGCGCCGTCGTCACCGCCTATTACTCCGCCGGTGTCGCCAACCACTCCCGCTATCACATGGGCACCGTGATCTGGACCCCTCCCGGTCTGTAGGCCGGTTCGGCCGAACCATCCGGCGGGTGAAGCAGGCCGGCCATCCGGAAATTCCCTGCAGGGATTTGGCCCCCGGCTTCGTCAATTGAAATGACCCCTCACCCTTTCGCTAACCGTTCACCGACGAATATCCTCCATGTATCCACCCCTCCGTCCCTTCCCCAAGCTCATCTTGCTGGCCGCATGGGCGGTGGCCTTCACGCCAGTCGTGTCCGCCGCCGATCATGGCCCGGCTCCGGTGCTGAAAGCCGCCGCCCGGACTTTCTCGATCCAGCCGCAGGTCGGCTGGCCGGCGAAGTTCAACGATCCGCAAGGCATCCGGGAGGTTATCGGTGACCTGAAGGGCACCGTCGTGCTGTTCGAATACGGCTCCACCCGCCTGTGCTTCGTCACGTCCTCGCTCGACAACATCCAAGGTGCCGCCCGCGGTGACACAGGCTCCTT
>CAMAPG010000320.1 GCA_945859965.1 Opitutus sp. GAS368
CGCCCAATGTTGGATAACTACGGAGAGTGAGTTGGGTTCTTCCTGATTTCCCACTTTTCACATTCAATTTTTTTAAGGCAGGGTCAGCTCGCGGACCCAGATGTTGTCCCATGGGGAAGCGGCTGGCGAGAAAGACGCCGGCCAAACCCAAGGCCGAGCCTGCGAACACGTCCAGCGCGACGTGCTGCTTGGTGGCGAGCGTCGAGTAGAGAATGCCCAGGCACCAGCCCGCATTCAATAGGCGGACCCATCCGCGGGCACCGACCTGGCGCAGGAGGCGGTGGAGTTGCAAGGCGGTGAAAACCGCGAAGGCGACGTGCAGCGAAGGGCAGGCGTTGCCGGCTCCATCCGAACCCTTCAATTGGGCGGTCGCCGGATGCTGCAGCCAGTCGATCCCAGAGGGTGGGACAGCCGTCGGCCAGAAGAAGAAAACCGCCAGCCCGACGCCCGCGAGTCCGATCATCGCCAGGTAGTAGGCGAGCAGTTCGTCTTTGCGATCGAGCAAGCCGGGAGCCAGCGAAATATATACCCAGAGCGAAAGATAAAGCGGCAGCGCCCCCGGCTGGAAAACGATCCAGCGGTCGAGGGCTGTGACCGGCATTTCCGTCACGGAAAAAACCGGAAATTTCAGGAGCAGGAAATAGCAGGCAAAAAACCCGGCCATGAGGCTGCACATGGCGATCGATTTGAAACCGGCGTAGGCTTTCAGGCGCGCGCCCACCTGCTGTTGCCACGGGATTGTTTCGGCGGATAAAGCCACGACTGATATGGAAGCAGTCCGCGGGCGGAAGGAAGAAGGAAACGTACGGACGGCAGGGTTTGCCCAGGCGCGGCGCGCGGCCACTCCTTGAAGCTTGAAGACTCGTTGCGACTCTTCACCGTGGTCGGGCTGCGTTTTCCGCAGCGAACCGAGGCGATAACCCCTAACCCAAAGAACGCTTATGAAACGATGGTTGATCTCAACGCTGGCCCTTTTCCTGGCTGTCACGGCCTCCGCGCAGCCCGCGGGCAAGAATCCGGCCCAAGTACTGGAAGTCCGCAAAATCTGGGACGCCGGTGCGCACAATGCCTTCACCGATCTTATCCGCTGGAAAAATGTCTGGTGGTGCACGTTCCGCGAGGCCGACGACCATGTCGGTGGCGATGGCAAGATCCGCGTTCTGACGTCGGTCGATGGCCAGAAATGGGAATCGGCCGCGTGGGTGGGGGAAGAGGGCGTCGATTTGCGCGATCCGAAATTTTCGATCACGCCGGACGGCCGGTTGATGATCGTGTGCGGTGGCTCCCTTTATGTCGGCAAGGGCTATCGCGGCCGCCAGTCCCGCGTCCTGTTTTCGAACGATGGCCGGACCTGGACGAAACCTGTGAAAGTGTTGAGCAGCGGCGAATGGCTGTGGCGCGTGATCTGGCATGACGGCAAGGCCTACGGCACCGCCTATGATTCGAATTACTACCGGGTGCCCGCCAGCGAAGACCTCGTTCGCAGCCAGGGCGAGTGGACGCTCAAGCTTTTCCGCAGCGATGATGGTGTGAAATGGGAACTGGTCAGCCCGATGGAAGTATCGGGCCAGCCGAACGAGACGACGGTGCGTTTCCTCGCGAACGGCGACCTGATGGCGATGGTTCGTCGGGAATCAGGCACCAAGAAGGGCTGGATTGGCCTCACCCGCGCGCCTTACACGCAATGGACCTGGTATGAAAGCGACCACCAGTTTGGCGGTCCGAACTTCATCCAGCTGCCCAATGGTTCGCTGGTGGCCGGCACGCGCGACTACACCGTCGCGGGCAAGCACACGACCCTGGTCGGCTGGCTGCAGCCCCAGGGCATCGAACCGCTGGCCACGCTTCCGAGCTCCGGTGACAACTCCTATCCCGGGCTGGTCCTCCACGAGGATGTGCTCTGGGTCAGCTATTATTCCAGCCACGAGGGCAAAACGAGCATCTACCTCGCGAAGCTCAAGCTGCCCTGAAGCAAACATGCGCTCCGCCATGGAGCTTTAAATTCGATGGCGTCGCTCGCACGGAGCGGCGCCATTTTTTTGCCGGGGGTTCATGCCCAAATCCGGGTTTGGCCACGAAAGATCACAAGGAGCACAAGGACCCATCCATGACTATTCCAGGATCGATCTATGTGCTCCTTGTGATCTTTCGTGGCGAAAAAACTCCGGAGGTGAGTGCGGAACGTGATCGAAGGAAATCCCGGCCTGGTTGACAGGCCGGGCCGGATCACGGGGCGCGTGCGGTCACGTGGGAGAATTTATTCGATCTCGACCAGCGTGGACTCGATGGTGCGCGGACCATTGGCCTTGTTGAAGTAATACACGACCAAGGCACGCTTCTTCGACAGGACGGTGACCCAGGGATACCCGAGGTCTGGTGCGCCGCCGTCGTCGCGCAACACCACTTCCGGTGCGGTGGCTGCATCGGTGCACTCGGCGTTCAGCACGCGGGCCCGGATGCCATACGGCACGTGGCGGTAACCATAGACGAGCAGCACGCGTTTATCGGGCAGGCGCACGGCGTGGTAGGGATGGCCGATCACACCGCCATCGGACCAAGTGAAGCTCTTGCCGCCGTCAGTGGAGCGGGCGATCGCCAGATGGTCGTTATAGGCGTCGGTGCGCATGAAGGCGACGAGGTCTTTCTTCGGCGTCTCGTAGATCGAGGTTTCGTTGAACTGGACTTTGGGGTCCGCCGCGACCACCGAGGAATAAGTCCAGGTGAGGCCCTTGTCGTCGGAAATCATCAGATGATTTTCGGTGTAAGCCGGGGTGGTGGAGGAAAAAACCTGGGAGACCCAATAAAGCCGGCCGTTGGCGCCTTCGCACATCGCCCCGCGATTGAAGGCCGGGATGGGTTCCCCGAAGATGCCGAGCGTGGGGTCGATTTTGGTTGGCGCCGGGATGATCGGATCCCAGGACCGCCCGTTGTTTTGGGAGCGCAGGATGTATCCGCCCATGAACACAAAGTTCTTGCTGTTAACAAAAAGAGGCTGCTTGAGCTTGGAGACCTGCTCGGCTTCGAGTCGGGCCCAGCCGTAGCTGGTGCACAAAATTGAGCCGTCGCTCAGCTGGACCATACACGGATCCTGCGAACCGCCGTACGGGTGCGCATAGATCAGCTCCGGTTCCTTGCTCCAGGTCTGGCCCGAGTCCTTCGAGCGGACCAGCATAAGGTAGCTGTTTGGATCGGTGTGGCGGTACTTCCCGCCGCCGAGGACCCGGCGGTCGGGGGCGCGGCGAAAGGCGAGCAGCAGCTCGCCATCCGGCCGCCGAACGATGGAGGGAAACGTCGAGTAGAAATTCTCGCCGGCGTAGACCGTGCGGTCTTCGATCTTCTTGATTCCGGGGGAGGGCTTCCCGGATTCAGCATGGAGGGTGGCGCTAGCCAGAAGCAAAACG
>CAMAPG010000321.1 GCA_945859965.1 Opitutus sp. GAS368
CAAGGAGGAAGGACTGTATGTCACCCTCATCCCCGGCGGGCCCAATGCGTTCGTCATGCCGAAAATCGCCACCGGGCAGGCCCAGATCGGCCAGGCCGACAGCACGAACACCTTGCTGCAGATCGCGCAGGATCTGCCGCTGCTCCAGATCGGCGCCGTGTTTCAAAACGATCCTTCCGTGCTGATGCTGCACAAGGAAAACCCGGTGAGCCGCTTCGAGGAGCTCAACGGCAAGACCATCATGGCGCGCCCGGAATGGGCTTTCCTGCCCTATCTGAAAAAGAAATACGGCATCGAGTTCTCCCTCATTCCCCAGAACTACTCGGTCGCCAATTTCATCGCGAGAAAAGACCTGATCCAGCAGGGCTACTATATCGCCGAGCCCTACCACATCATCAAGGGCGGCGGCAAAATGCCGAAATTCCTGTATGCGTGGGACGCGGAATTCGACGCCTACACCATCCTGATTGCGAACAAGCCCTGGGCCCGCGCCCATCCGGAGGAGGTCCGCGCTTTTCTGCGCGCCTACATCCGCGGCTGGCGCGATTACCTCGAGGGCGATCCGGCTCCCGCCCACGCCGCCATGAAAGCCGCCAACCCGAACAACACGGACGAGTTCATGCTGTTTTCCCGCAAGATGATCATCGACGAGAAACTCGTGACCGGCCGCGGCGCCAACGATGGACCGCAGCAAGTCGGACGCATCAGCCGGGAACGTTTTCAAACCCAGATCAACCAGCTGGAAGAGCTGGGCCTCCTCGCCAAAGGCAAGGTGACGGTTTCCCAGGCCATGACGACCGACTACCTGCCACCGCTCAAAAAGTAATGCGATCCGCCATGGCTTCCTACCCGGCCCTGCCTTACGTTCCCGCGAATGACCGAAACCAAACCTGACGCCCGCGCCCGATTCCTGAAGCTGTTGCGAGCCGCGGTGCATGACGGCACGCTCGTCAAACTCACGCTCGGAAAATACCGGGGAGCCGATGCCACTTTGCGCAACGTGTTCATTCGGCCGGTCCGGCTCAAAACCGGCCCGCACCTGACGTTTGTCTGGCGCCACGTTTCCCGCGACATCACCAAGAACCATCCTCCGGCGGAAGCGTTGGCGGAAATCGAGCCCTTGATTGGCGGCGATTTTCTTGACGCCCACCTTTTTACTCCGGCCCAAACCGCCCAGCTCACCTCCGGATCGAACGGGACGATGCGGCTGACCCACAAGCTCGCCGCGAACGCGCCCGCCACTCCGCCCGTCGCGCACGATCGCGAGAAGATGCATCTGATTCCCGCGGAAGCCCCGTGGCTGCACGCCTTGGGAGTCACCAACGACCAAGGACGGCCGCGGGAGGGACAGGCCGCCAAATATCGCCAGATCAATAAATTTGCCGAACTGCTCACGCATTTGCTGGCGGAAGCCTTTCCCGACTGGAACGAATTCGTCGCCACCCACCGGGGAACGTCGGATGCAGACCAGCCTTCGAAGGACAAGGCGCTGCCTCCGCTGCAGATTGTCGATATGGGTTGCGGCAAAGGCTATCTCACCTTCGCGGTCAGCGCTTTGCTCGGCGACTATGCGCGGGTCCGGGGGATCGAAACCCGACCCGAGCTCGTCACGTTGTGCAATCAGGCCGCTGAAGCCCACGGTTTCGGTCCACGCCTGAGCTTTGAAGCGGGGACGATTGCGGAGATCCCTCTGGCAGAAGCGGACGTCCTGATCGCTTTGCACGCCTGCGACACTGCGACGGATGACGCTCTGGCCAAGGGTGTCTCCGCCCGCGCCAAGCTCCTGGTCGTCGCCCCTTGCTGCCAGAAAGAGTTGCGCGCCCAGTTGACCGCACCACCCGTGCTGGCCGAGGCCTTGCGTCACGGCATCTTCCAGGAACGCCAGGCCGAATTCGTCACCGACGCGCTGCGCGCAGCCATTCTCGAGTGGGCCGGCTACCGGACCAAGATCTTCGAATTCATCTCGACGGAACACACGGCGAAAAATCTCATGATCGCAGCCATCAAGGTGCGTCCGCCCGGCGATGCCGCCGACGCACAACGGGTGCGCGAACTCGCGGCCTTTTACGGCATCCGGGATCAGCAGCTCGCCCAGCATCTCGGGCTGAATCTCGCGATTTCCGGGACATGAACTGGACGGATCTCGACTGGCCGGCGCTCGACCGGCTCCGCGACAGCTTTCTCCGCGGCCCGGCCGGTGAAGGACCGTATTGGAAATCGGAATCGGAACTCTCCAGCTACGATCTTACCTACGGGGAACGGATCGGCTGGAAATGGGATGCCGTGCTGCGCGAGTTGCGGCTGCGCCAATGGAGCCCGGCGCGTCCCGCCACGGGAGAAAAGTTGACCGTGCTCGACTGGGGCTGCGGCAGCGGCATCGCCGGGCGGCGAGTGCTCTCATTTTTCGGAGCTGACAATTTCAGTTCGCTACAAGTCTGGGACCATTCGCCGCTGGCCGCCACGTTTGCCGCGACCGCAGCGGAACAGGCGTTTCCCACCCTGGCGGTCTCCCAGGTCACGCCGGGATTTTTCCGTTCGGACGAGCCCGTGGGATTGCTCGTGATCAGCCACGTGCTGAATGAGCTCCCGGCTACTGCCCTCGCGGAACTGCGCTTCCTCATCGCCCGCGCCGCAAGCGTACTTTGGGTCGAACCGGGCACGCATGCGGTGAGCCGACAACTCGGCGGCCTGCGCGACGAACTGCACGCCTCGTTCCACGTAGTAGCGCCGTGCACACACCAGAATCCTTGTCCAATCTTCACCCCGGACAATGAACGCCATTGGTGCCATTTCTTCGCTGCGCCGCCTTCCGAGATTTTCGCCAATCCCGACTGGGTGAAATTCGGCCAGCGCGCCGGCGTCGATCTCCGCAGTCTGCCCTACTGTTACATCGCCATGGACAAGGCACGTCCCGAAACGCTGTCCGTGCCCGCCGCAAACGGCCTTTCCCGCGTGATCGGCCGACCCGAACACTTCAAGCCCTACGCCCGGGTGCTCAATTGCGATGCCGAGGGCTTGATCGAGCTGACCATCCCCAAGCGCACCGCACCGGCGCTTTATAAACAGCTCGATCGCACCAAAGCCCCGCTGGTCTATCGGTGGCGCCGCGACGGTGCGAACGTCATCGACGGCGAGCCTCTCACCCTTCCGGCATCGGACGCACCGGCGGAATAGTCCGCCGGGTTTGCCGGGAGCCGCCGGTTATTTGAGTTCGCGAATCTTGAGATTGCGGAAACTCACCACGTGACCGTGTTCCTGCAATGCAAGATGTCCCCGGGATAACGAGGCAAACGTGGGCCATTTGGCGAACTTGCTCGCGGCCAGGAGCGCTTTGCCTTCCGGACTTGCGAGGTCCACATCGACGACCTTGACCCCATT
>CAMAPG010000322.1 GCA_945859965.1 Opitutus sp. GAS368
CCGTGGATGCCCGAGAATCCGATTTCGGGATTCACGATCCAGAATTGCGCCGCGGTGGTGGCGAGCACGGCCGCGCTCTTGTCGAGGCGCACCCGCACGACCACGCCACTGAGGTCTTTTTTCAGGTCGACGCCGATGACCGCGCCGACCGTGACCCCTTTGTGATCGAGCGTGGTTTTGCCCGCAACGACGCCCGAGCCGTTGGCGAACTCGATCGTGATCTCGGGACCGCGGTCCCACAGTTCGTGGAAGACCATCCAGCCCCCGACGGCGAGGGCGAGCAGAGGAACGATCCAGACGAGCGGCAGCTTTCGTACGCGGGAGATTTGCGGAGTGGAGGGAGTGCTCATCGGGAGGACGGGGAGGGGGAGGAAGCGGCGGGAGCGGTTTCGATCCAGAGCAGCCGCGGGTTGAAAGCGCGCGTGGCGAGCATGGTGAGAACGACAGCGGCGGCGAAAGCGACGATGCCGGCCCGCGGCTCAACCGTGGCAAAGGCGCCGAATTGCACGGCACCGGCGAGGAAGGCGACGAGGAATACGTCGAGCATGGACCAGCGGCCGATCAGATCGAGCGTGGCATACAGCCGGGTCAACGGTTGCGGGTGCTCCGCCGGACCGTGCCGGGCCGCGACCAGGAGCACGATGAGGCCGGCGATTTTGAGCAGGGGAATGAGGATGCTGGCGGCAAACACGATCGCCCCCAGCGGCCAGAGACCCTGATTGCAGAGCGCGACGATCCCGGAAAAAATCGTGTCGGTACGCAGTTGCCCGGAGATCTGGGTGCTGAGCACCGGCAGCAGATTGGCTGGCACGAGCATGAAAGCCGCGGACAGCGTGAGGGCGGCGGAACGGGAGAGATGCGCGCGCCGGCGGTCGGAGAGATTCATGGGCGGACTGTACGATCGGTTGGAGCGATCACTGGATTGGGGACGACGATTCCCAGCGCATGCGTGCGCCAGGCAAGGAGGGTCACGAACGACATCGCGGCGTAGCACCAGAAGCCCGGACCAATGTGGACCTCGACCAGCGTGCTTAACTTGATCAAGGCGACCAGCACCGCGAGAACCTGCACTTCGGGCATGGCCCAGTGTTCCAGGGCATGGGCCGCGCGCGTCAGCTTTGGTCTCGGGGAATAGGTGCGGCTGAAGCGCGGGGGAAGCAGCAGACCGGCCAGGGTCCCGAGCAAAAGCAAGGGAGCCAGCAGACTGCAGGCCAACACCCAGACCCCGAGGATCGGCATACCTTCATCCCAGAGCGCGGTTACACCGGAAAACAACCAGCCGGAATGCACCCGCCCGAGTTTTCCGGCGGTGATGAAGGGAAGCAGGAGCGCTGGCGGGGCGAGAATGAGTCCGGAAAGAGTCAGGGCCAGGGTCGCATCGGGGCCGAGGAGCGAGTGCTTGGCCAGCACCGCGTCGCATTGGAGACACAGGGCTTTCTCTCCCGCCGCAAAGGTACGGGATGATGAGCCAGCCCGCAGAAAGGACAGACCAGCTGGCGGGGACGGAAAGAAGAAGATTCCGGAGGATTCATGGCCTGCCATGCGGTGAAGTGCTCGGCTAGGAAGGATGGTTCCTCCGCCAGACCCAGCCGGAGCCGGTTTGTGCCCTCCTTCGCCAAGGCTTCCTCCGTCGCCCAGCCTATGGAGGACAAGACGGAGGGCAGGCCCCTTGTCCTCCATAGGCTCGGCGAGGGCGGGTCAAAGACCCGCCCTACTTCATATCAGCGCTGGAACAGGGATCTGAGCGCAGCGAAGAAGGTAGGCGAGTCGTCCCCGACGAGCCGGGCACACGAACGGCTCATCCAGAGGATTCGCCCTACCATCTTCGCTGCGCTCAGAATGCAATCGCCGTAAATCACTTTCTCTCCGCGGGATTTGCGCTATCATTCCTGCCATGTCTTTCGCTGGAGCGTTGGCCAATGTAATCGCGGTGCTGGGGTGGTTTTCCCTGGGCTGGGTGATTCACCTCTGGTCGATCATTGATGCGGCCCGCTATCGGCGGCCGGCGCCATGACGCCCGACGGTGACGCGACGCACCTTCCGCCGCCCGAGCCTCCGCCGGAGGCGCAACGCCGGCTGAAACGGTTGCGGGTGATGGCGTGGCTGCTCGACCGCTCGATCCCGATCGGCGGCGGCTGGCGCATCGGATTGGATCCGCTCCTGGGTTTGCTGCCCGGGGCGGGCGACGCCTTGGGCGCTCTCTTTTCCGTTTCCATCCTTTATGATGCGGCGAGCCTCGGATTGCCCTGGCGGGTGCTCGTGCGCATGGCGGGAAATATCCTGATCGAGGCCGTGGTGGGCTTGCTGCCGGTGTTCGGCGATCTGTTCGATTTTGTCTGGCAGGCGAACATGCGCAACCTGCGCCTCGTCGAAAAGTTTTATCATCCGCGCCAGCCACCGCGAGCGCTGCGGAAAATCGGTTTGGCCCTGGGCGTTTTTGTGGTGCTGCTGCTTGGATTGATCGCGGCAGGTTTTTATTTTTTGGCGCAGGCGATTATCGGTCTTTGGCCTTAAACACAAAATGCGGATCGGGGATTCTTCGTGCCTTTGTACCTTTGTGGTTCAATTCTGAATGCCGGCAGTCTGAACCACAAAGGTACAAAGGCACGAAGAGCGAGCCCCAGATTGAACCCAAACGGTGCAAGGCACATCGGTGAAGGCCTCCCCGCGTGGCAAAGGGGAAGACGGATCTCCTCAAGGCGGCGTTTCGTGGCGAAGGATCCTGGCGTCCACGATGAACGGCCCGGCCGGCAGCAGGCTGGCCGCGAGCACGACCGCGGTGCGGCGCCAGGACCAGGAATATTCCAGTGCCGCCTGCACGGCGGCGGCAACGTACAGGAGAAAAAGGATGCCGTGGGCCATGCCGACGACGCGAACCGCCAGCGGCCAGCCGGCGAAATATTTCAGGGGCATGGCGATCCCCAGCAGCACGAGGAAGGAAAGTCCTTCCCAGAAGCCGATGAGCCGTAATCGCCCCAGCGGGGTTTTGAGCAATTCCATGGGATGGCCATTTTCCACAGGGAAAGGCGTCGCGTGCAAGTGCAGGAGTTTGGAAACCACGGGCGATATTCCTTCCTGGCGCGGGCGAGCGCCGGACTTTCGGCGTAACCACAAAAACACGGATTGGAAATCTTTGAATCTTTGCATCTTTGTGGTTAAAACTGCCGACATTCGGAGTTGAATCACAAAGGGACAAAGGCACGAAGAACGATCTCCGGATTGAACCCATGGATCGAAGACGCATCGATCGCGGGATTTTTTATTTCGACTGTCCTGATGACATGTGGGACGAATCCCACTCTTGTGACGATGAACACGGAAGTGAGAGGAGAGTCGGTGGCGCTGCTGTTGGATCGCCTGGCCTGTCGCGTGACGC
>CAMAPG010000323.1 GCA_945859965.1 Opitutus sp. GAS368
CTATTTCGTGTACACGGGTCTTTCCTTCTTCCGCGAACTGCCCGAGGGAGTGCCTGGGGCCTACAGGTTGTTCGCCAACCTGATTTCCCTGGGGAAATGACAGGCCCTGGGTGATACCGATGAATCCGGAAAAGCAACCGCCGCAGGACGACGAGTCTCCCGGTGTGCCTGGCTTTCGCACGTGGCGCGGCGTATACCTGTTCGTCATCGGCTGCTTTGTGGCGGTGGTCGCGCTGCTGACCTTGTTCACCCACCTGACCGCATGAACGCATTCGATTGGTTCGTGCTGCTCGGGACGATGCTGGGCATTGCCGCCTATGGGGCGTGGCGCACGCGTCACACCGACACGCTCAACACCTATCTCCGGGGCCACCAGTCGACGGGCTGGGGCACCATCGGAATTTCGGTCATGGCGACGCAGGCCAGCGCGATCACGTTCCTTTCCATTCCCGGCCAGGGCTTCGAGAGCGGGATTGGTTTTGTCCAAAACTATTTTGGGCTCCCGCTCGCGCTTATCATCGTGTGTGCGGTGTTCCTCCCGATCTACCGGCGATTCGGCGTTTACACCGCTTACGAATATCTTGGGCGGAGATTCGACACGAAGACGCGCCTGCTGGGCGCGGGTCTGTTTCTCCTGCAACGCGGACTGGCGTCGGGCGTCACCATCTACGCGCCGGCAATTATTCTTTCGACTGTACTCGGCTGGCGGCTGGACCTGACCATCATCTGCACCGGGTTGCTGGTCATTGTCTACACCGTGCTCGGCGGCAGCGTGGCGGTGAGCCTCACGCAGAAATGGCAGATGGGGGTCATTTTTGGCGGGATGATCACGGCTTTTGTCATCCTGATCGTGAAGCTGCCGGCCGGGGTCGGCTTCGGGGAGGCGATCGGTGTCGCGGGCGCCATGGGGAAACTGGAGGCGGTGGATTTCTCGTTCGATCCCAACCGGCGCTACACTTTCTGGTCGGGCCTGCTAGGCGGCCTGTTTCTCTCGCTGTCCTATTTCGGCACGGACCAGTCGCAGGTCCAGCGGTACATTGGCGGGGCGGCACTGCGCGAAGGCCGGCTCGGACTGATGTTCAATGCGGTGCTCAAGATCCCGATGCAGTTTTTCATCCTGCTGCTCGGCGCGCTGGTTTTCGTGTTTTATCAGTTTCAGCCCGCCCCGGTTTTCTTCAACCGCGCGGAATGGCGGCATCATGTGGAGGGCGCGAACGGCCAGGCGTTTGGCGCGCTGGAAGAGAAGCACGCCCAGCTCCATCAGGCCAAGGAGGCGAAGGTGCGCGACTGGCTCGGCGCCCGTGCCGGCCGCGATGACGTGGCGGAGGCCGCGGCCCGTGCTGAAATGGTCGCGGCGCAGCAGGCGGTGGAGGTCGTGAGGAAAGACGCGAAGGCCGCGCTGGTGGCGGCCGATCCGAGGGCGAAGACCAAAGATTCGGACTATGTCTTCATTTCGTTCATCATGGATTTCCTGCCGCACGGGGCGATCGGGCTGCTGGTGGCCGTGATGTTTGCCGCGGCGCTCGGCTCGAAGGCCGGGGAACTCAACGCGCTGGGTAGCACGAGCACCATCGACCTCTGGCGCCAGGTGCGGCCGCTGGCGGCAGCCGACGAGGCGCGCAACGTGCGCGTCGCCAAGTGGCTGACCGCGATGTGGGGGCTGTTCGCCATCGGCTTCGCCCTGTTCGCGGGCTTCGCCGAGAACCTGATCGAGGCGATCAACATCCTCGGTTCCATTTTTTACGGCGTGGTGCTGGGAATTTTTCTCGTCGCCTTTTTCCTGAAAAAAGTGGGTGGCACCGCGGTGTTCTGGGGGGCGATCGCGGCGCAGCTTGTCGTGTTCGGGCTCTATTTTTCGCTCAGCATCTCGTATCTCTGGTATAACCTCATCGGCTGCGCCGCGTGCGTGGCCTTCAGCCTGGTCCTGCAAGGCCTGCGGGGCGCCCCGGGAGAAAATGCCGCATGACGCCTGTCCCCGGACCGGTCATTTGCTTCGGGCAACAGCCCTGCGGCTTTTTTCCGCGGCGCTTTTTATTCGCGAAATTCCAGACGGCGCGGCGGCTGCAGGCGGAGCTGGGGGGTGAGATCGTGTTCTTCTACCACGACAGCGACCATGATCCGCGCGAGACGCAGACCACGCTGCGCGCCGCTGCCGGAGGCGAGCCGGTCTGCCTGAATTTTACCTTCGAGAACAAACTCCAGCGGAAATATTCGCCGCTTTATCTGAAGCGCGTGCCGGAGGGCTGGCGCGACAACCTTGCGCGACAGCTGCCGCGCCTCGTCGGGCCGCACGCGGTGGAGGCGTTCCGCGCCGTGCGCGCGACCACGGTCGCCGACTTCTGCCTGGAGATGTACCGGGCGATGGGCCTGCTCGAGGGCGTGCGCGTGGCGCGTTCCAGCGATCCGGAGATCCGGCGCGCGGCGTGCCCGGTGGACGATTTTTTTGTCGATGTGCCGCATGCCGGCGAAGTGGTGCGGGCGCGGTGGGAACAGCAGGCGCTCCGTCTGCACGAGGGCGGTACGTCCTATGTGACACTCCCCGCCGTGCCCTTTACGCCTGAACAGATCAGCCCGACTCGCGACTCGCGTCTCCGCTGGATGCAGTCTGTGCTCCATTGCACCCACTACATTGCCGGCGCAGGCGAACAGGCTTATTTGCGCCGGGAGGATGCCACCGAGATCACATTCATCAACCGCGACCCCATCGACCGTTCCGATGAAGCCTACACCGAATTTCCCGTCTGAACCCCGGCGGCTCCTCGTCTTTGGCGCGCACCCCGACGACATCGAGTTCGGCTGCGGTGGAGTGATCGCCGGTGAGACCCAGGCCGGCTCGGTGGCGCATTTTGTGATCGGCTCGCGGGGAGAGGCCGCTACTCACGGCACTCCGGCGCAGCGCGCCTCCGAAGCGGCGGCGGGGGCCGCACTGCTGGGAGCCACGCTCGAGTTTGTCGAGGTGGGTGGCGATGCCCATTTCCAATCCAGCCTCGGGCACGTGCTCGCTCTGGCCGGGCTCATCCGCCGGTACCGTCCGTCGTTGGTCCTCTCGCCCAGGCCCGTGGAAAACCAGCATCCCGATCACGCCGTGCTGGGAAAGATGGTGCGCGATGCGGCGCGGCTGGCGCGCTATGGCGGAGTGGAGGAGTTGCGCGCCGGGGCGCCGCATGCGATCGATCAGCTGCTGTTTTATGCCGTCGCCGCTGAGGCGGAAATTCCCGGGAAATCGCCCGTGCTCATCGACGTTTCCGCGCCCCCGGTCCTGGCCGCCTGGACTGCGGCGATGCAGGCCCATGGGTCCCAGCAGGCCACGCGTGATTATGTGGA
>CAMAPG010000324.1 GCA_945859965.1 Opitutus sp. GAS368
CGGGCCGCCGTCTCCAGGGCCAGGCAGGCTCCCTGGGAAAATCCGATCAAGCCGACCCGCTCATGACTGATCCCAGCTGTCTTCACTTCGGCGAGCAGATCGCCGATGACCGAGAGCGCGCTCAACAGGCCGGGCTCGTTGCGGTCCAGCGGCGCAAAAAAGCGCTGGGGATACCAGACCCCGCCGTCGGCCGCAGGCGCGAGAAAGGCCACGCCTTCGTCGGGCAGCCGCGTGGCGAGAGCGGCAATATCCTCCGGCGAGGAACCGCGCCCGTGAATCAGGATCAGTGCGGCCCTGGCCTGGGCCAGCGGTTCTCCAACACGCAGTCCTTTTCGATGATCATGAGGCGGCATGGACAGCTCCATACCATTCAATTTCCCGGACAAAGCAACCCGGGCCGCCTTGTCGTAGTGGTCAGTTTTAAAAAATGGTGCGGCGGTCTACTTGTCCTCCATAGGCTTGGCAAGGAGGATGACCGCCGGCTCGGAAATCGGCTCTCAAGAGCGCCGCTACAGTAAACCAACCCACTACCGAAGGGCTCCGGCGGCTTTACCGTGGCGTGACTTTTTGCGTCAATGGACGTTCAACCCCGCGTTGTTTCCACCATGAACCCTGACCGCTCTCTCCTCACCTTATTGTCCCGCCGCTGGCTGATCTGCCTGTTGGGCCTGATCCCTGCCAGCGCCTCGTTCGCCACCCCGCCTCCGCTGCAAACGCAGAATGTTTTCCTGATCACGACCGACGGGCTGCGGCCGAGCGAACTCTTCACTGGCGCGGATCCCACTCTGCTCAACGTGGAAACGGGCGGTTTCAAAAACGAGAAGGCCGTGGCGCAAACCCGCGCCGCCTATTGGCGCGAAACCCCGGAAGCCCGCCGGGAGGCCCTCATGCCGTTTTTCTGGAGCGTCGTGGCAAAACAGGGACAGGTTTTTGGGAATCAGGCGAAGGGCAGCTCATCACAAGTGACCAACGGCAAGAAATTCTCCTACGCCGGTTACAACGAGATGCTCACCGGTTGGACCGATCCGGCCATTATGAACAATGATCCCATCCCGAATCCCAACGTCACGGTCTTCGAATGGCTCAACGCCAAGCCGGCCTTCAAGGATCGCGTCGCCGTCTTCAGCGCCTGGTCGATCATCCCGTTCATCGTGAACCGCGAACGCTGCCACTTCCCGATCATGGGCGGCTGGGAGCCGTTGCCCGAAAAACCCCGCAACGGGAAAGAGGAATTGCTCAATGCCCTGATCGCGGAGTGCACCCGGACCGGACATCCGACCGAGGTCTTCGACCCGTTTCTTTATTACGCCGCGGTGGAACACATGCTGGCCCGCAAGCCCCGCGTCATGATGTTCAGTTTCCTCGAGACCGACTACTGGGGGCACCAGGGCCGCTATGACTGGCTGCTCGATTCCGCGCACCGGTTCGACGACTACCTGCGCCGGTTGTGGGAACTGGCGCAATCGATGCCCGAGTACGCCGGCAAGACCACCTTCATCATCACGACCGACCACGGCCGTGGCTCCGGCCCGGACGGTTGGAAACGCCACGGCGTTGGCGTCGAAGGCGCCGAACACATCTGGATGGCCTACCTCGGCCCCGACACCGCGCCCCTCGGCGAACGCACCCATTGCGCCCCAGTGGTGCAAGCCCAGACCGCCGCCACCCTCGCCGCCTTTCTCGGGGAAAATTATCCCGCCGAGGTGCCGAAAGCCGCTCCGCCCATTGCGGAGGTGCTGGGCCTCGACATCAAGGCGACCACTACCTCCCAGTAACGCGACACCCTCAGGCGCACACTTCGGCTTTGGCGTCCCAGCGATTCCAAGGCTTGGGTTGTTCCATTTGGGCCAGCGTGCGGCGCGTCTCGTGCCACATATCCGCCCACTTCTTCGCGTCGTGTAACTCGGTCTCCGGATGGGCGCGGCTGCGGGCGACGAATCCGGGGAATGCGCCGCGGCCTGTCGCCTGGCCGATCGGATTGTAGCGCAGATCGAAACTCCAGCGCACATTTTTGCTGCGATTCGGCAGCGAGGCGTGGCAGGTCAACCGGTGCATGAACAGCGCGTCACCTTGCTGCAGCGGAACCGGGGTCGCGTGCCCGAGCTCCAGCAGCTTCTGGGGAATGGAGAGGCCGCCGGGCAAGGGGCAGTGATCGCGCAGCCCGCGTTCCTTGCTTCGGGGCATCACCTGCAGGCACCCTGATTCCACCGGCGCGTCCCATAGCGGAAACCAAATGGTCAGCATGTTGGTTTCGTCCGCTTCGGGCAGGACCACGCCATTGTCCTGGTGCCAGGCGGTCACACCATCGAGGATCTTGCCGTTCACATCGCGCACCGCCCGGTCTTCGGGCAGCTTCAGGCGGATGTGTTGCACCGGGTTCGAATAAATCTCCGGCCCGATCAGGCTCTCCACCGCATCGAGCAATCCGGGGTTGTGGAGGAGATTAAAGACCGCCGGGCCCACCCACATCGGAGTGTCGGCCTTGATGTTCTGGTTCGGCAGGGCGAAATCGAAATGCTGCTGAAGCACCCGCTTGCTGTCCTGACAGAGCCGGATCAGCCGCTCGCTGAACGGCAGGTCGGCATAACGCGAAGCCGCCGTGCCCTTGGCTTCCAGCTCAGTGGCGAGGCGGTCGAGCACGCCTTCATATTCCAACCGGACGGGCTCCAGGTCACGGGCCGCGTTAAAGAGTCCTTTGACCACCACGTAGCCTTCGGACTGAAAATGCGCGATCTGCTCGGGAGTGAGACGGGCCATGGGAATAAAGGGGGGAGAGAGGCAGCGTGCTTGAGCGAAATTTTTGGCGTGAGGTTTTGAAAATGAATCGCCGGCCCGGCTTCCTCAACAGGAAGCATTTTCGAATTTGGTTGGAAAAGTTTTCTTTTTGAATCATCGACCTGATTCCGGCGCCCGTACCCCCATGGACTTTTCCCTGCTTGAAACGAAGCTCATCTGGGCCACCGAGCGAAAGATCGAGCCGGAGTCGCTTCATTGCCCGATGTATCCGGACGACATTCCGGCGTGGCTGATCCGGCGGGGGCGCGTGAAGCTGCGCTACGACGACGAGGTCACGGAAGCCAAAGCCGGGCAATGGATCCTGCCGAAGCGCGGCTCCGCCTGGCATGATTTCACTGACGATGCCGTGATCATCAGCCTGCGCTTCCGGCTGCGGTGGCTGAACCGCGAGGAATTTTTCGAACGCTCGCGGACGCTTGTGATTAAGGATCCGGCGGACGGCTCGATGCACCGGGTGGCGGAGGCCCTGGTCGAACACGCCGGGGCGACCACGCCCGCGGGATTTTTTGCGCAGCAATCCGCGTTTCA
>CAMAPG010000325.1 GCA_945859965.1 Opitutus sp. GAS368
CGATGAGGCAGGCTCCGGCGTCCAGCAGGCGTTGGACGGCAGGAGCATTTTCCCCTGCGATAAAGTGAGCCGAAGTCCGGGAACCGAAAGTCAACCGGACATCCCGGACCGCGATCAAATCCTTGACCGACACCGGCAGGCCGTGCAGCGCGCCGAGAGGCTCGCCGGCGAGTACCGCGGCTTCCGCCCGCCGGGCTGCAGCCATGGCTGCTTCCGATTGAAGTGTGACAAAACTGTTCAATACCGGCTGAAGACGTTCGGCGCGTTCCAAGACCTGGCGCATTAACTCCACCGGAGAGAGCTGTCGCAGCCGGATCGCCTCGCGCAGAGCGAGGGCCGATCGATAAGCGTAGGCTTCCATGTTTTGTTTTTCCCCTCCTCAGGCAGGGCCGGGAACAGTGGAGACAAACCTTTTGAAAACACTTTGGGTGTAAAGCATCATGAGGTCTGCAACGCTGCGGCAAAGGGCGTTGGGCAAGGATTGGACATCCGGGCCGATCCGGCTGTTCACGGAGCGGTCCCTTCAGTCGCGCTTCTTGGTGAAAAAAAACGCCAGCCAGACTCCGAGAACCAGCATCAGGATCAACCACCAGAAATATCTCAACTCACGGGCGGCAAGTTCGACAAATGCGAGTACGCGGGGAAACGCGAGGCACACCGCGATCAGGCCAGCGATCGCGATGACAAGGGAAAGAGGATTTCGTCCGAGGCGACTCATTTCCGGGTGGCAGACGGATTGGGCAGGCCGAGCGGCAGCAGAATATTGGCTCCGTTACCCGATTCTCCCCCACCACCGATCACCAAGGGTGCCTTACCGTCCCATTTTTCCACGATTTGCAGCTGGATCAAACCGGGGTTGTCCCGGATGGCCTCCGCCCGGACGCGGATGGCCTCGGCCTCGCCCTTGGCGCGAATGATCGCGGTATCGGCCTCGATTTGCGCTTTCTGCTGGGTAAAACGCGCCTTGGCGGCCTCCTGCTCCTGGACCATCTTCGACTCGATCGCGGCCTCGAGTTCCTTGGAAAGGGTGATGTTTTCGAGGACGATGTCCTCGACGATCAGGATCGATCCGATCTTTTCCCGGGCCGCGATCAGCGCCTTGGCCTTGATCTCCTCGCGCTTTTTCACAATTTGCTCCGCGCTCTGCATGGCCGTGACCTCCTTGAGGGCTTCCTGGATGCGCGGGGCGATCAGGCTCTCGAATGGATCGCCGGAAAACTCCTTGTAGATTTTCACCACGGAGGCCTCGGGAATGCGATAAAGGATCCGCAAGGCGACGTTCACCTGCTGAAGATCGGACGAATAGCATTCGGAGGGCAATACCCGCGCCAACTGGCGCACGGGGATTGAGACGATATGGGAGACAAACGGAGACTTGGTCCCGAAACCCTCGGGTTTGAACTGATCGCTCACTTTTCCGAGGGTGACCTCCACGCCGCGAAAACCGGGCTCGACGACATACGTGGCTTGGGACGCGGCTATGACAAAGACGACGATGATGATGGCGAATCCAATGAGTTTTCCATTTTGCATTACCCCATGAAAAACGAGGTGGGTGGCAGCAGCAAGGTTCGATACCTTACAATTCCTGAAAGAATTCCAACGGCCGGGCCGTTCTGGTAAGGGATGGGCGTGAACTTTGTCCAACACCTGCTGATTGACGGCGCGAATGTCCTCCACGCCTCGCCGGAGTTGCGCGAACTCCTGAAGCGGGATCGCGACACAGCGCGATCGCAACTCATCCAGCAGGTCGCGGCGATCCATGATGGCGAGCAGATCCGGGTCACGGTGGTGTTTGATGGCCGCGGCAGTGAATTGATTGTCGAGCGACCGTTGGGGGAGGTCACCTTCTCGGTTGTCTACACGCCTTCCTCGCTGACGGCCGATGATGTAATTGAGCAATATGTCGGCCGCTCGGCCAATCCGGCGGATTGCGTGGTGGCGACGGGCGACCGGGCCGAAGCCCAGACGGTCCGGGCGACGGGGGCTCATGTAATTTCTCCCGATGAGCTGTTGGCGTGGGGGCAGCGTGCGCAAACGCGGTTGAGTGCGAAAGCGACCGGCATCCGCCGGAAGAATGCGCAGGATTGGCGAAAGCCGTGAACCTGCGAGGGCCGGGTGAAAGCGTTCCTGTGAACGAATCGGGCGTGGCGGAACTGCAGGGACTGTATGGGCCGTTTTCGTTTCCCGAGAAACTCCTGCAGAAAATATGGCTGCGCGGCGAGTACGCACGCCAGGACTGTCGCACGGCCGATGGACGCGGCCTGGAAGTGCTTTATCCCGGGAAGTGGAATCTGCTCGGAGGACCGGATTTCAAGCAGGCCCGGTTGCGCCTCGGCGGAATCGAGCTGACCGGCGATGTTGAACTCCATCTGCATGCGCGGGATTGGGCCGCCCACGGGCACGCCGCGGATCCGGCGTATGACCGGGTGGTGCTTCACGTGGTGCTTTTTCCTCCCGGGGCCGGTCACCTGACCTCGGGCGCAAACGGAACGATCATCCCGGAACTGGTTTTGCTGCCTTTGTTGCACCACGACCTCGAGGAATACGCGGCGGACGAGGCGGTGGAGCGGTTCGCCAATCGGCCGATGACCCAGGCGCTTCAGGAATTGGGCGCACTGGAGCCGTCAGCGCTTCGGGCGTTGGTGGACCGCTTTGCGATTCGCCGCTGGCAGATGAAGGTTCATTTCGCACACCTGCGTCTGCAACGGCTCGGATGGGAGGAAGCGTGTCACCAAACCGCGTTGGAAATCCTGGGATATCGGTTTAACCGGGCAGCCATGGTGCGGGTGGCGACGCGTTTTCCTTTGCCGGAATGGCGCGAGGGCAGGGTAGGGGCGGAGTCAGCTTTCGCTGAGGAAAAGGAAAGATGGAGTTTGCACGGCGTGCGGCCGACCAATCATCCGCGTGTCCGATTGCGGCAATATGAGCGTTGGGTCTGTGCCCGTCCGGACTGGCCGGAACGCTTGGTGCGGGCAGCCCAAACTGTTCCGGTCAACGGAAGTGTGACCGAAAGTACCGCGGAATTTCGCCGGATGCATGGTTTCCCGGCGTGGCGGGCCGAACTAAGCGACAACCTTTGCGATACCCATGTGAGCGGTCCGCGCTTCGATACCCTGTGGTGCGATGGATTCCTGCCGCTTCTCGCCGCCCGCTTCCACCAGGCGGTCGAGGCCATCTGGTTTCATTGGTTCCCCGGGAATCTTCCGCCGGATGTCCTGCGTACCTTGCGCTTGCTCGAGGTGATTGGACGCCGTTCCCAGCCCGCCAGTCATGGCGCCGGACAGGGCTTACTGGGCTGGTTGATT
>CAMAPG010000326.1 GCA_945859965.1 Opitutus sp. GAS368
CGCATGGCTGGAGGCGGCAAACAGTCCGGCCAATTCCTTTTTGCTCACCTTGCCCATGGCATTGCGGGGAAGAGTATTCACTGACCGGATATTACTCGGCACTTTGTAAACGGCCAGGCGCTCCTTGGCCCAGGACCGAAGCTCTTCGAGACGGAGTTCCTCACCGCATCGCCAGCAGATGGCCACACACACCCGCTCGCCCCAGTTCGGGTCGAGCACGCCGACGACCGCGCACTTTGCGAGAGCGGTTGACTGAGCAGCGTCTGTTCGATCTCCAATGCGGAGACCTTGTATCCCCCGCTCTTGATGATATCCACGGAATTCCGCCCGAGAATGCGATAAATGGTGTATTCGCAGCCGGCGATATCGCCCGGTGCGAAACCAGCCTTGGTTGAAGGAGCGCACGGTTTTTACCGGCCGGCGCCTGTACTCGCTGAACACGACGTCTCCTCGCACCTGGATCTCACCAGGTTCGCCGGGATTCGCCTCGTGTCCGCTTTCAGCGGCGGCCCGCTCGGCGGCCGCCAGTAAACACCCGTAGGTCATCTCGCCGTCGCGGTCGACCAATGCGACACGACCCCCAAACCGCGCCGCGCGGGCGATCAACCCGACCGAATGAGAATAGAGACAGGACACAGATGACATGGATGAGCACGCAAACGGATCACTTCAGTGAGCTGAAAAGGGGTGGATCCCGGAATGTTTTGGCCGGCTCAAAATCGCGGTAATCGCGGCTTAGTCAATATTAAATCCTTTAATTTTGTATTGCATATTAAACCATGTGGTTTCTTACACATCACGTCCTACATGAGAATTGACGACGCTGAAATCCGGACGGACCTCGCCACCCTGTGTGAAACGATCGGCGAGCGATTGGCCGGAAGTGAGCGGGAACACCAGGCGGCAAAGTATGTGGCGGCGCGAATGCGGCAGGCGGGACTCCAGGAGGTGCGTCTCGAGCGATTTCCCTGCACCAACCTCCACCGGCGATCAGCGGACGTACAGGAACCGGTCGCCACCGGCAAGGGATGGCGCGAGGTAGAGGCGCTTCCGATGGTTGGGTCAGCCTCCACACCCCGTAAACAGTCAGTCGAAGGCGATTTGGTCTGGCTCACATTGCCCGAGGCACAGCACCGGCTGAAACCCGGCAGCTTGCGGGGGAAGATCCTCGCCATCTTCGGTCCGATGCCGACGTCGGGGTCCGCACATCGTCAGCTGCTCGCGGCCAGTCCCGCCGCCGTCGTGCATATCGACGAGCGCTTTCCCTTCGGTTACGTCAAGGCGGACGGCGCGTATCCATATTGGGTTTCGCATTACGGGATGCCGCCGATCGTCAGCGTCGCCTACATGGATGCGTGGCGTTGGCGCCAGACGGAGGTTAAGCGGCTGCGAGTTCGCATCGACGTCGGTTACCGCCGCGCGCAATCCTGCAATGCCATCGGGGAGCTTCCCGGCACCGACCCAAGCCTGCCCGCAATAATCTTGACGTCGCACCTCGACACACTGCCGGGTAACGTCGGCGCCGACGACAACGCCTCCGGCGTCGCTTCCGTCCTCGCCCTGACTCGCGCGTTCGGGGCGACCCGCCCGCGACGTACGCTGCGCTTCATCGCGTTCGGCGCCGAGGAGCAGTTGTCCGTGGGAGCGGTAAACCATGTCCGCTACGGCGGTATCACTCCCGCCAATACCGGACTGATCCTCAACTTCGATAGCACCGCCTCCATTCTGGGGCACTACATCCTGTGGACGGCCGGCGACGCGCGTCTCGCGCACCACGCACAGAAGACCTTCGCTCGCCACGGTGTCGATACGCAGGTGCAGCACGAGATCACGCCCTTTGCCGATTGCTTCGCCTTCAACCGTGCGGGAATCCCTTCGCTGTGGTGCCGGCGGATGAACTTTTCGGGAGGGCGCTGGCAGCATCACAGCCGCCACGACACGTTGGAGAATATTTCAATTCCGGACCTGGCTCGGCTCCTGCCGGCGGCCGCGGCGCTCGTCGGTGACCTGGCGAATCGCCATCGATGGCCGTTCAGGACGACTCTCTCTCCCGCCCAGCACCAGTTGGCGCGGGGCATATCCCGCGCCCTCCTCGGATGGTGACACCCGCCATGTGTTTCTCATCATGAGACAATACAATGTCGCCATCGTCGGCTATGGCTGGGTCAGCGGGGCGCACATTGCCGCCATCAACGCGTCCAAGCAAGCCCGGGTGACCGCGGTGTACTCGTCCCGTCCGCTGGATGCGGCGGAACTAAGCCGCCGCCACGGGAGCCCCCTCACCTGCTTCGACGATCTCGGCCGAATGCTCGCCCGTGACGATATTCACGTCGTCTCGATTTGCAGCTACCCGCACCAGCATGCCGAGCAGCTCATAGCCACCGTCAATGCCGGCAAACACTTCATTATTGAGAAGCCCATCACGCTCACACTCGACGAAGCCCGCGCTGTGGCCAAGGCGGTGAACGCGGCCGGCGTCAAGGGCTGCGTGTGCTTCGAGGGCCGCTTCTCCGGACAATTTCTGGCCACCAAATCGCTCATCGACCAGGGATTTCTCGGCACGATACACTACGCGGAAGTCGACTACTATCACGGCATCGGCCCTTGGTACGGCCAGTATCGCTGGAACACGCTCAAGTCGTCCGGCGGCAGCAGCCTGCTTTCCGCGGGCTGTCACGCACTCAGTTCGATGCTGCTCTGCATGGGCAACGAAGTCGAATCCATCACCACCGTGACCACTCGCTCGCAAAGCGTGCATTTTTCGAACTACGAGTATCCCACCACCTCGGTCTCCATCCTCCGGTTTTCCGGCGGGCGCCTCGGCAAGGTGGCATCGGTGATCGACTGCCTGCAGCCCTACTACCGACACATCCACCTCGTGGGCAGCGAAGGCTCGCTCCTCGACGACAAGTTCCATTCCCAGCGTATCAAAGGACTGGATTCGCACCGCTGGTCCGTCCTCGGCACAAACAAACTCGATTCCGGCAACGTGCACGACCATCCCTATCTCACCCAATTCGAGGCGTTCTTCAGCGCGCTCACACGGAACGAAGACATGCCTCTCACCAGCTTCAATGAAGGCATGCTCACGCACCGGCTCGCACTCGCTGCAGACCTTTCCGCGGAGATCGGGAAGCCGCTCACCTTTGACGACGTTGCGGTCTGAGCAACCTGTCAGTTTGAACAATATCTACGCTAC
>CAMAPG010000327.1 GCA_945859965.1 Opitutus sp. GAS368
GGACTGAGTCGGGTGTAATTGCTTTCACTCCGGCGTGGATCGAGATCATAGCCGCTTTCAAAGGCCCCGGGCCGATCGCTGGACTCCATGGGGCGTGCCTGACTGCGATAAAGCAAATAACGCGCAGCGCGCAGCGAGGGATTGGGCGATGCACGATGGCGAATGACTTGATAGGCGACCGCCACCGGGGCGGAAGTTGTATCCGCGGGATTTTTCGGATCGTTACTTCCCTGCCCCGAGGTGAAAAAACGCAGCCAAATTCCCGCCTGGCCAAAACGCGCTTCCGCAAAATCAGCCGTCATGGGAGCCAGCGAATGATTGGCCGGGCCAGCCGGTTTCTGCCGGACGGCTGATGTCCAAAGCCCTGAATGACCGGTATCATCCAGGATCGTGGCCGCCATCCAGACCGCACCGTCATCGCGAAAAGTCGCGGCCTGCAGATCGAGTGCGACCTGGTCCAGCACCGCCCGTGCCTGCCGCTCCGCGCCCACCTTCCCCACTGTGCGCGCCCACGTTTGCAGCACATTGCCAAGAATCAAAACCACCAAGCCCGCGATCAGCGCGGTGATTCCCGTCGCCACGAGTAGTTCAAGCAGCGTAAAGGCCCGCGACCGGATCAAAGTGGACTTGGCAAACATATCAGCGGCGCACCGCCCCGGTGAAAAACGCGACCTGCCTCGCGGGTTGTCCCCCTGCGATCATCCGCGGCTCAGACCCTCCCGGCGCCGTGGGGATAAAAAACGGCCAGCGCACGCGCACCGTGTAGGCCAGCGTCGGGGCCACGGCATCGTTTTCCTCCGGTGATAGCGCTTCATTGCGGAGCAGCGTGATTTCAAAGAATTTTTCGCGATCATTGCCCTGCCAGACGGCATCGTCACGTCTACCCACTTTTCCCCCCGTAACGTTCGCGAACCAAAGCCGGTCATCCATTGCCAAATTATAATCGGGCGATGAATCCTGGGCTTTCAACTGTTCGGCCGTCAGGACTGAAGTGGCGACCGCGGGAAACGCTTCGGTCCTCAAGCAAAGCTGCACTCCCTCTGCCACTCGCGCCGCTGTCTCCGCGTCGCGGTTCGTCGAAACCGAGTCCGTGATGGGGACCAGGAGTCCCAGCACTCCGATTATTCCAACGGCAAAGATGCCCAAGGCCACCACGACTTCGACCAGGGAGAACGCCGCACGCTGGTGGAACTCAATCGCCATGGCTGTCGTCGCTCAACTCCAGTGCCCCCGAGGCCCGCACCGCGATCCGGCGCACCGCCGCCGGATTGGAGAAACGCGGAAATATATAAGCCGAGGGTTGCGCTATCGCGAACACCAGCTCACCCGCGCCCGTCGCCAGCCGTCCATCAGGAGCGAAAGCAATGCTGTACGCCCGGCCGAAATTCGCACCGTTGAGGACAAATAGAGCGTGTTCCGCGAGCTGCGAAAGCGGCGCGAAAGGACCCTCCAGCCACAGCGTGCCGGTGGCCAGATGCGTGCCGGGCATCACCGGCGGCACAACCAACGCCGTGGGCGGCAGCAACAGCGGTTCACTGACTGCGATCCATTCGTCGCGATCGATCGTGCTTTCAGCCGCGATTTGTACGCATCGGAGATATTTTTGCGCGTCGCCGACGGGAGGAGATGTCGCATACACCAGCAACCGGGTTGAAACCTGATGCCGAACGGCATGGGCGCGCGCGGCTTGAAGCAAGGACGCCACTTGCGCCTGCGCCGACTGCAAGACAATCCCCGACCTCCCGCTGTCGCGTGCGCCCAGCCCCAGTATTCCGGCAAACGCCACAATGATCCCGAGGACGACCAGCAATTCGATCAGGGTAAATCCCCGCTCCTGTCGCACGTCATCGGAGACGGAATTGGAACACAGAGGGCGCAGAGGAGGACGGAGGTAGCGGACAAGCCCTGATGGAACAGGCATGACGTTTATTTCCAGCTCAGGATCAATTGCGACGCATCGACGGCCTTCGGGGGCGCACTGTAAAACAAGACGCCGGCGCGAATTCCCCCGGAACCGGCCGCCCCCGCCGGAAAATCGGACGCTTCCGGAGCAAGCCGGATCGCCGGGTTGTCCGGCGGACTCACGGCCGGTTTCTCGGGATAATCCACATCGTTGATCACGCCATCGAGGTTCACGTCAACCAGCACGGCGATATCCGTGCTGCCGAATGAATCGTGGAGCAGATTGCGCCTGGCCGCGTCCGCCGACGTGGCGGAGAAAAGATCCTCCTCCGTAAAGGAGAGAAATTGCACCCGCCGCCGATTCTGTTTCTCGGGCGGGAGCGGATCCATTGCCGCGCCTTCCACGAGCGCTGGAAGCGGTGCGCCATCGCGGTGTTTTCCCGCCAGGGTGTCGTGAAAGAGATGCCGTTCCCCCGCCGCGGTCGTGGCTCCGCCGTTCACAGTGTTGGTCGGTCCAAAACGCGGGTAATAACCATACTCCTGCCGGAAGGCTTCGATGGCTCCCGCCCACTGGCTGAATTGTACGCGGGTTTTTGCGCGACTCGCGGAGACCCGCACCGAGGCCACCGTCGGCATCAGCACGGCGGCCAGGATGCCGATGATCGCCACCACGGTCATCAATTCGATCACCGTGAACCCCAACTCGGGGCTGCCCACCCGGCGCCGCCGATGCTCCAACCGGGAGCGGGAATATGCCGGCACTCGCATCATGGCGTGGAAAGTGTGGCGTAAAGATTATCGGCGTTATCCGGAAAACCAGCGCCACCCGCGGGCAGTCGACCGGTTTGCACGTCTGGCGGAACCTCACGACCGTCGGGGCCGGCCGAATAGAGAACATAACCCATCGCCTCCCACAGGCCGGGATCACGGGCAGATTTGTAGTAATAGAGATAGCGCCGGCCCCACGGATCGAGGAAACAGGTCCGCTCCTCCCGCTTTTGCGGGGGTGAGCCGCGGGAGACTTGAAAATCCGCCGGGAGCGTTCGCTCAAGCGTGAACCGCGTGGCTTCGACGAAGGTCCGGCCGTCGATGCATTGTTCGGCGGACAGATGATTCGGTCCGAAGACACCCGTCAGCGCATTGAACAATTTTGCCTGGGCCTGGGTGGTTTCGATTTCGCGCGCGGTTGCAGGCGAGGCTTGGGGAAACTCTCCCGTTTGCGGATAGTCTCCATAATAACGGCGAAACTCCTCCAAGCCTTGCGCCAGGACAGCGAGTTC
>CAMAPG010000328.1 GCA_945859965.1 Opitutus sp. GAS368
AGATGCATTGCGCGTCGTCGCCCACGGCCATGATCCGGTGGTGCGCGGCGATGCGGTCGACGATCTGGGCCTGCAGCGTGTTCGTGTCCTGGTATTCGTCGACCAGCACATGCTGGAAGCGATGGGAGAAGTACTCGGCGATTTCGGGCGTTTTGATCAACAGGGTGAGCCAGTGCTCCAGGAGATCGTCGTAGTCGCAGACATTCTGTTCGCGCTTTTTGGCGGCATAGGCGGTGGCGAACGCCGGGAAGAGATGTTTGATCTCAACGTACTGCGGGAAGTAACGCTCGACGGTCTCGGCGAGGGAAAGCTGGGTGTTGCGCGCGAGGGAGAGCACGCTGAAGAGCGGGCCGGGGCGCGGGTGGGTCTTGTCCTTGAAGAACAGTTTGTCGTCGTGCTCGACCACCTGTTTGAGCAGTCCTTCGGATTCATCGGCGTCGTGAATCGTGAAATTCTTCGAAAGCTGGATGGCATCACCGAACATGCGCAGGGTGCGGTGGCCGAGGGAATGGAATGTGCCGCCCCAGAATTGCCGCGGTTCGCGGCCGGTGAGGTCCTGCACACGGTGCAGCATTTCCTTGGCGGCCTTGTTGGTGAACGTCAGCAGCAGGATTTCGCCCGGCTTGACGCCTTGGGACAGCAGCCACGCGACCCGGTAGGTGAGGGTGCGGGTCTTGCCCGAGCCGGCGCCGGCGAGCACCAGCAGCGGTCCGGGCGTAGCCGTGACGGCGTTGAACTGCTCGTCGTTGAGCTGCGCGCGAAAGTCGATGGGCGGAACGCCGTCCGCGGGACGCTGACTGGCCAGGGTGAACTCCATGGGAAAAGCTGAAAGGGATGAAATGCTGAAACCTGAAACTTGAAACCTGAAACTTGAATGCTGAAAGGCTGAAAAGCGGAAAGGCGGAAAGGAAGTTCCGATGCTCGCGTGAGCGATTCCGGCAATTCGATCCCGGACTCGGTTTACGCCGGGAACACTGCCGGAGCCCGTAATCCGCCGCTCTCAGACTTCAGGTCTCAGGTTTCAAGTTTCAGCCTTCAGGCGTCAGCCTTTTCCGTCAGAGCAGCACTAAGTCGTTGCGATGAACGACTTCGAGGCGTTTGCGCTGGGGGTAGAGGGCGCTCAACGCCTCACCGTGTTTCCCGGCGATAGCGGGGATCTCGTCGCTACCAAAGGTGCTTTTTCCCCGGGCAAAAGGGAGGGCAGGGCTACCCTCGGATTCACCGGCGATGTTGACGATATCACCGGCGGCGAACTCGCCGGCGGCCCCGGTCACGCCGACGGCGAGCAGGCTGCGGCCCTGCTCGCGCAAGGCGGGCACGGCGCGGGCGTTGACGAACAGCGTGCCGGCGGGACGTTGAAAATAAGCGAGCCAGCGTTTCTTGGCTTCCATCGGCAGGCCGTTGGGCACGAAAAACGTGCCGGGCCCGTGTCCGGCAAAAAGCCGGCTGAGAATGTTCGGCTCGGAACCGCTGGCGATGAACACGCCGCAGCCGGCCTTCGTGGCCAGCTTGGCCGCGGCGATCTTGCTGATCATGCCCCCGGTCGCGGTTTCGCTCGTGGTCCCGCCGGCCATGGCCTCGATTTCGGGAGTGATCTTTTCGACGACGGGAACGATCTGCCGGGTGCCGCGCAGGTCGATGAGGCCGGGCGCGGTCGAGAGGATGACGAGGTGCTGCGCCTGGGTCAGGCTGGCAACCATGGCGGAGAGCGTGTCGTTGTCGCCGAACTTGATTTCCGCGGCGCTCACCGTGTCGTTTTCGTTGATGATCGGAATCGTGCCGTAAGCGATGAGCTGGCGGAGCGTTTCCTGGACGCCGAGGTAACGGGCCCGGAGGCGGAGATCGTCGTGGGTCAGCAACACCTGGGCGACGGTGAGCCCGTGGGGTTCGAATCCGCGCTGCCACACTTGCATCAACCGGCTCTGGCCGACCGCGGCGCAGGCCTGTTTCTTCGAGGTTTCCTTCGGTTTCTTGGCCAGGCCGAGCTGGCCCATGCCCAAGCCGACCGCGCCGGAGGAGACCACGATGACCTCGGTGCCCTGGGCTCGCAGGGCGGTGATTTCAGCGCAGACGCGGGCGATGCGGTTGGAATCGATTTCACCGATGCCGGAGGTAAGCACGCCCGTGCCGAGTTTCACGACTACCCGTTGCGGCCGCTCGGCGGCGGAAAGCGAGGTCAAGCTGTGGCCCATGGGGTCCGCCGCGGTTTGAGCGCGTTGCTGAACGCGATCTGGTTGTAAAGGCCCAGGCTCATTTGAGGATCATCCTGAAATAATAAAGATCCGCCTGTTCGGTGCCCTGCATCACGGCGCGTTCGGTGAAAACAACGAGATATTCGTTCTCGTTGATCGGCGCGATGGTGGCGTAGCCGTAAAGATTTTGATTCAACGGACGGTCTCCTTCGAAGCCGAGGGAAGCCCAGGGACGTTTCAGCTCATGCTGCAGGGTCCAGCCTTTGGGGTTTTCGATCACGTCCGCCGGACGGGCGGTGTAAATGAAGAGGCTGTTCTGTTCGTTGGGCCGCGAATACCGGTCGCTATTCAGCGCGATCAGCAAATCGCGCTTCTGGTCGTAGATGAGCTGGGGAGCTGCTCCCCAATGTTGCTTCGGGGGTAGGTTGGTCGCGGCGGGAGTAGACCAGGTCTGCCCGTTGTCACGGCTTGTCACCTGCAGCAAAGGATGACCGTACTTTCGCTTATCATCCCTGATCAGGGCGACGATCTGGTTGTTGCCGGCCCAGGCGCCGGCGATTTCGGTCAGGTCCGTTTTTGGGTCGTGCGCCACCAGCCGGGACTCTTTCCACGAGGAGCCGTTGTCGCTGAACAGGATTTCATTCCGGTTGTCGGTGCGGTACATGATGGAGTACTTGCCGATGTCGGGATTATAAAACATCTGGCCGGTGCCCACCATGCCTTCGGTTTTGCCGTAGGTCTGCAGTGGTGACCACGTCCGGCCTTTGTCGTCGCTATAAATAAAGTAAATGCCGTCGGTCTTCTTGCCATCGAACCGCCGGAGGAAAACGACGATCCGGCCTTCCCTGGTGATTCCGCCATGGATGTTGCGATCGTCCCACTGCGGGCTGTTATACACCGTGGTGGCCTGGCCCCACGTGTCCTGCCGCGGGTCATAGGAAACCTGGGCGATATAG
>CAMAPG010000329.1 GCA_945859965.1 Opitutus sp. GAS368
AAGTCCGTAAAAAAAACGAAGAGCCCGCGCTGTGCGCCCACTCCCCGCGCCACATCATCCATCGCCAGCTTCGCGACCCGGGAAAGTTTTTTCCGCAACAGTTCGCCGAACGCCTGGTCGACGCTGCTCAGCCGACGGCCGAGGCCAACGATTTCCTGCGGCGCCCTCCAGACACTGGGCCAGGGCGCATCGATCCGCTCGCCGCGCACGCTGTTGAAAAAGGACTCCGCCACCCGCTGGGCCAGGGCATTCACCGATTCGCCGCTGATCTCCACCGGCGCCAGCAGCGAAAGATGGGCGAACGCCAGGTCAGGGGTCGCGCTCGCTCCATTCGTCCGCACCCAGCCAGGGCCTTGCTCAATGACCGTCGCGCCGCCAGAGGTCAGCTCGCGCGCGAGGAAAGTTTCAAATCCGGCCTGGCCAAGGACCAAGGTGGTCTCGTTCGAAATGGACACACTGCAACGGTGGGGGCGTGCGGTCACCCGTGCAACCGCGCAAGTAGGGCGGGTATTCGCCCCGCCCTTTCGCTTTCATTCCTGTAGCGGCGGTCTGCGACCGCCGGTTCCGCACCGTCAAACCCGGCGGTCATAGACCGCCGCTACAAGGGCAGTCCACAAAAAAGCCCGGGCGAAATGCCCGGGCTCAAAGTTAACCCAGTCGCTCGGTTCAGCCCTTCACTTTTTCGAGGGGCGCGCCGGAGCTTATCCAGCCCGCGATGCCCGGCGAATAGTGCTTCACGTTCGTGTAACCGAGCTTGGCGGCGGCGGAAGCCGCAGCTTTGTAGGCGCCGCACTGTTCATTGCCACAGTAAGCCACGATCAGGGCGTTCTTGTCGGCGGGCAGGGCCGCCGCCAGATTGTTCCTGGCCGTGGAATAATTGATCGCACCGGGAATGTGGCCGGCTTGGTAAGATTCGGTGCCATTGACATCGATGATCACGGCTTTGCCGCTGGCGACAACCGCCTGGAGCTCATCGTGGGAGATATTGGCAAACTGGCTAGAACCGGCAAACGCCGTAGCGGCGACAAACAACGAAAGAATGAGAAGTTGGAGTTTTTTCATACAGGGCGGAATGTATTATTCCTGTCGGTTTCCGCAAGCGCGGGTCGCAATCTGTTGCACAAGTGTGACAAACAGGGGCCTCCTAGCTGTGCCTTTAATCCGTCGTCAAACCCCCCCCCGCACTCTTTCTCCCCTTCCCCTCTTCCTCTTTATCTTTCTTCTCCGGATCGAGACGGGGCCGGATGCCGATCGTCCGGGAACGAGAAAGATAAAGAGAAAGATTGAAGAGAAAGAGTTGGGGCAATCCTTTGAAGATGCCCGCTTGCTCTGTGCGAAAATCAAGAACCCGGGAGTCGAAATGCGGTCTAGGGGTCACTTAACTCCCTTCCCTTTATGAAAAGCCTCCTCGTATTTTTGCTCGGCATGGTCGTCGGCGCCTTCGCCTACGATCTCTATCAGCAACGAGACACGCCGCACCGCGCCGCCAGTTCGTCCAGCTCTCCCTCAGGGAGCGATTCGCGTTTTAATCGCGACGACATCAAGCGCGAATTGGAGCAAACCGGTCAGGTCGTGCGCGCCAAGACCCAGAAAGCGGGTGAAAAAATCGCCGACGCCCGCATCACCGCGATGATCAAGGCCAAGTATGTGCTCGATCGCGAACTCTCCGCCTGGGACATCTCGGTTGATACCCAGGACGGCACGGTGACGCTCACCGGCACCGTTTCCTCCGCCGACCTCGTGGCCAAGGCCACCGCGATCGCCCTCGACACCGACGGGGTGCACAAGGTCACCGCCAAATTGGTGGTGAAGTGAGGGCTGGAACGGGAACCCTGCGCGCTTTCACCCGCGCGGCGGCACCCATCGCGGCAGCAAATGTTTCTGAACCTTGCCCAAGGCGGTGCGGGGCAATGCGTCCATCCGCACAAAACCTCGCGGCTGTTTGAAGGACGCCAGTTGGGTGCGCAAACGCGCCACCAAGGCGGCTTCGTCAAACGCGTCGCTCGCCACCACGTAGGCCACCGGAACTTCGCCCCGAACTGGATCGGCCACGCCCACAACTGCCGCCTCGCTCACGCCGGGATGCTCCAGGATGAGTTCTTCGATTTCGCGCGGGTAGAGATTGAATCCGCCGGAAATAATCAGATCGCTGCGCCGACCCTGCAAGGTGATGTACCCGTCGGCGGACCGGACGCCGAGGTCGCCGGTCCGAAACCAGCCGTCCCGCCATGCCGCCGTCGTCGCCTCCGACCGGCGCCAATACCCGGCGCACACGTTCGGACCCCGCACCCATAACTCACCTGTGACGTCGCCCGTCACCAGCGCACCAGCCTCGTCGCAGATTTTTACCGCCACATGCGGCAGCGGAAGGCCGACCGTGCCAGCGCGGCGTTCGCCCACGTAGGGATTGCTCACGTTCATCAGGGTCTCGGTCATGCCGTACCGCTCGAGAATCACGTGGCCATAACGCATCGCAAACGCCTCGAGCACGGCCGCCGGCAGCGGAGCGGACCCCGAAACCACCAGCCGCAGACAGGCGCCGATGCCGCGCGCGCGCACCTCGGGCACTTCGAGCAGGCGCACAAACATCGTGGGCACGCCGAAAAAAAGCGTGGGCCGGTACGCCTCGAACCAATCGGCCGCCTTCGCATGCTCGAAGCGTTCCACCAGGCGCAGGTGGCACCCGCTGATGAGCCAGCAGTGTAATCCGTTGGCCAGGCCATGCACATGAAAAAGGGGCAGCGGCGCGAGATAGCGATCGGCGCTCGTGATGGCCCAGCAGGTGATCAGCGAAAGCGCGTTGGTCGCGAAGTTACCATGGGTCAGCACCGCCCCCTTGGATTGTCCCGTCGTGCCCGACGTATAAATGAGCGCGAGCGGCGTGTCGGCGCCGGTCACCACCGCGATTCGCTCCTCCCGCTGCCCGGCGGCTTCCGCGCCCAGCGCCTCGACCTCCCAGACCGGGACTCCCTCCGGAATGAAGCCCGCGAGATCCTTCGCCGTCACGACCGCCGTCGGCGCCGCATCCGTCGTGATATGTTTCAATTCCCGCTCGCGATACAGGACATTGATCGGAACGACGATCAGCCCGAGTTTCACCGCGGCGAGCCAGAGATCGATAATCTCGATCCG
>CAMAPG010000330.1 GCA_945859965.1 Opitutus sp. GAS368
CTGTCCGACTCATGCGAATTTCAGGATCGATCTATGTGTTCTTTGTGATCTTTCGTGGCCAAAAATCCGAGGCTTGGATTTAGTGGCGCATCCGAGGCTTTAGGCGGCGATTTTCTCTGCGCGCTGCATCTGGGCGTCCACCACGACGGTGGTGACCATGTCGCACCCGACGTTCGTCATGGTGCGGGTCATGTCGAGGATGCGATCCACTCCGAGAATGAGGCCGATGCCCTCGGGTGGAATTCCAAATGAAATCAGCAACCCCGCGATGAGCGGAAGCGAGCCGCCGGGAATTCCTGCGACGGCCACGGCACTCAGGACGCTGAGGAGCAGAAGAGTCAGCTGCTGACCCAGCGAGAGATCGACACCAAAAACCTGCGCGACAAAGAGCACGACACAGCCCTCGTAAAGCGCGGTGCCGCTCATGTTCATGGTGGTGCCGAGCGGCAGGACGAAACCGGCGGTCGAAGGCGTCACCCCCAGCGTGTCCTTGGCCGTGGCCAAAGCAGCGGGGAGGGTGGCGTTGCTCGAACTGGTGCAGAAGGCGGTCACGAGCACGGTCTGGATGTCGGTGAAAAACTGGCGCGGCGACCGGTGAGTCCAGAATTTGAGGAAGAGACTCATCGTGCCGAAGAGGTGCAGCAACAGCACCACCAGGCAGCCGAGGACGAACACTCCCAGCGCGATCAGGATATCGACGCCGATTTTCACCACGACACTGTAGATCATCGCCGGCACCGCATAGGGTGCGAGGCGCAGCGCGAAATTCACGATGCCGGTCATGAGCTCGGTGACCAGCTCGAGCCCGTTTTGCAACTGGCGGCGCTTTTCCTCGGGGAGCTGGGTCCCCGCCGCGCCCACGAGCAGGGCGAACAGGATCAACGGCAGCACATCGCCCAGTGTGGCCCGGTTGTTGCCGACAAAGGCGCCGAAGAGATTTTTCGGCATGAACATCTCGACGATGGCCATCGGCGTGATCGCGGACCGGGTCGCCTGGTTTTTGATTTGGACTTGGGCCGCGCCGCTGAATTCGGCGAGCAGCCGGGTCTTGGCCTCGGGCTGGAGATAGTCGCCCGGGTGAACCAGATTCATCATCAGCAGGCCCAGCCCGACCCCGATCGCCATGTTGAGGAAAAAAAGCGTGAACGTGCGGGTGGCCAGCGGACCGAGACGGTTGAGCTGGCCGAGCTGGACGATGCCCGTGGCCAGCGAGGCGAACACGAGGGGGATCACCACAAAGAACAGCAGTCGCAGGAAAACCTGGCCGAACGGATCGAACACCTCCGTCGACACCTTCTGCATGAACGTGAGCGCCCCGGGATAAATTTTACCGAGGCCAAGGGTGGCGACCCCGGCCACGACACCAATGGCGAGTCCGGTCAGGATGCGATTGGCAAGCAGGCGGTTTGATTCAGCCATGGGGTACACCAAATTGCGCGGAGCCAGCCGGGTTGTCCAACGGGAATCGGTCCTCTGCGCCCTCCCTCCACCTCACCTCCTTCGCCGGGCCTACGGAGGACAAGCGCGTCCTCTGCGTTCCAAAATTATTCCGCGACCGCCGGCTCGGCGAGGGCGGCCTCGATCGCCGCGCGGCGCCGCTGATAATAGCGGATCATGCCGCCTTGATAAAGCAGGGTGAGGACGCCGACCGCGCCGTAGCCTACTTGATAAAGGAGGCGGACCATTGCGAGGAGATCGTCCGGCGTGGCGCCCGCCTCCTTCAATTTGGCCTGGGCATCGGGGCTTTGCAGGATGGGTTCCGCCAGCCGGCGCATTAGCTCGGGATCGTAATTCGTGAGGCGCCAGGCCGCATACGCCAGAACGGTCACAAGCAGGTAAAGCTGGCTGCCGATCAGCCATTGGACGCCCCGCGATTGCCCCAGGTGGAGCAAGGAAACGCCGTGCAGTTCACAGGCGCCGGCACCCGCCAGCAGCACGCCGATGGCCGCGCCCGAGTAGTCGCCCACGGCGGCCGAACCCACTGCGAAAGCGCCGGCAATCGCGAGCACGCCCGTGCCGTCGAGCTTGGCCAGGCGCGTGACGCGGGCCAGCGTTTCATAGGGCAGAAGGGGAGGTGTGAGAGTCATGCTTGCGAGCGACTGCAAGCTGCACTGTTGTCCGCTGCGAATGACAATCTAATTCCTCTCTTGCCTCCGCCGACCTCCTTTCCCTTCCGCATCGATTTTCCGCCCGAACTGCCGATCAGCAGCCGGGCGGAGGAAATCGTTGCGGCGATCCAGGCGAATCCGGTCGTGATTCTCGCCGGGGAAACGGGTTCGGGCAAAACCACGCAGATCCCCAAGATGTGTCTCGCGGCCGGTCGCGGCACGAAAGGGCGCATCGCGTGCACGCAACCGCGGCGGGTGGCGGCGCTTTCGATCTCGCGGCGGGTGGCGGAAGAGCTGGGCGTGGTTTGGGGCCGGGAAGTGGGCTGCAAGATCCGCTTCAGCGACCAGACCACGAACGCGACCGTGATCAAGTTCCTCACCGACGGCATGCTGCTGGCCGAGGTGCAGGGCGACCCGCTGCTGCGCGAGTATGACACGCTGATCATTGACGAAGCCCACGAGCGTTCGTTGAACATCGATTTTCTGCTCGGCCACCTGCGATCGCTCCGGTTTCAGCGCCCGGAATTGAAGATCATCATTACGTCGGCGACGATCGACACCGAGGCCTTCAGCAAGGCCTTCGACGATGCGCCGGTGATCAAGGTGGAGGGCCGGACCTACCCGGTTGAAACCATTTATGCGCCGCTCGATGCGCTGGGCTCCGATGCGGGCGAAGGCGACGACCGCGAGGCGCGGGCGGAAGCGCTGCATTATATCGACGGGGCGGTCGAAGCGGTGGAACGCATCCTGCAGGACAGTGCGGCTGGCGATGTGCTGGTGTTCATGCCGGCTGAGCGCGATATCCGGGAAACCAGCGAGTTGCTGGAAGGCCGGGTGAAATCCGGCAACCGCCGATCGGCGGGGATCGAACTCGTGCCGCTCTTCGGCCGTCTTTCCAACGCCGACCAGCAGCGGGTGTTCGCCCCGAGCCAGCGCCGCAAGATCGTGATCGCGACGAATATCGCGGAAACGTCGCTGACCATTCCCGGCATCCGCTTTGTGGTGGACACGGG
>CAMAPG010000331.1 GCA_945859965.1 Opitutus sp. GAS368
CTCGGTTACCTGGATGCATCAGTTCTAGAAGGATCCCCTGGCGCCCCGCGTCTTCACCCTGTCATGAACCTCCCTTTCCGCTGTGCGCTTCTGCTCGCAACCCTGGCTTGGCTGCCGGCCGCCGGCGCGATCGAATTCAAGCTGACCGATGGCAAGGGCAAGCCGGTGACCGATGCCGTGGTTTCGCTCGTGCCGCTCGACACCGAGGTAAAACTCACCCCGCCCGCGGCACCGCTTGAGATCGCGCAACGCGACCAGGAATTCTCGCCCTATGTTACGGCCATCGTAGCCGGAACCTCCGTCAGTTTCCCGAACCGGGACACGGTGCAGCACCATGTCTATTCCATCTCCAAGCCGAAAAAATTCGAGCTGCCGCTCTACAGCCCCGGGAAATCCGACGTGATCGTCTTCGACCGGCCCGGAGTCGTCATGGTGGGCTGCAACATCCACGACTGGATGAACGCCTACATCGTCATCCTGGCCACGCCATGGTTCGCCCAAAGCGATGCCACCGGCACGGCAACCATCACCGGCGCGCCGGCCGGGCGGTATCGCGCCGAGGTCTGGCATCCCCGGCTCGGCAAAACCGAGACCCGCGAGGTGATCCTCGCGGGCACTGCCGCTCCATTGGCATTCACGCTCGCGCTCAAGCCCGACCGGCGGATCCAGCGCGGATCCGATCGCGGCGGCGGCGGTTATAAATAATTTTCCGCCGCGTCCCACATGTTCCGCTTCCGCCACTTCAGCGTCCGACTGCTGGTGATGCTGCTCGGGCTGCTGTTCGCCGTCATGGCCGCGACCTACACGCTGGTATCGCGAGCCAATAAAAAGAACGCGCTCCGCAGCAGCGAAGTAAATCTCGAGGCCGGCGTCCGCCATTACGAAAACGCCATCCGGCAGCGTATCGATTACCTCGCTGGCAGTGCGGGCGTCATGAGCGGCGACTACGCCATCCGGCAGGTGTTGCTCAAGGAAACGCCCGACGGGGAAACCCTCGCCTCCAGCCTCCAAAGTTATACCCGCCGTGTCGGCGCACCTGTGATCGCCCTCTTCGACATCGACGAGGGGCACCGACTGCTGGCCACCAGCGAAGGCTCGATGGGAAATGAAAACTGCGGCCCGTTCATGCATTTGATCCGCCAGGCCACCGCCGGCGATATGCCCAAAGCCAGCGGCTTCTCCTACCTCAATCACGAGCTGCATGCCTTGGTCGTCGTGCCCCTGTACGCTCCTTTCCCCAATGTCGCCGCGTGGTTCGGCCTGGCCTTTCCCATCGACCGCGTCTTCGCCCAAAATATCAAGGATACCACCCGCCTCGAGGTCACGTTCGCCTCGACTGAAAAGGGTCATCCGCGGGTTCTCGCCACCACGCTTCCGGAAGCGGATGCGCGCCTGGTTGCACAAGCCACCGCCAATCGCGGCCCGGCTCCAGCTCGAATCGGAACGCTCGACTTGCCGCATGAGCGTTACGTCAGCCTTTTCCAAATCCAGGAAATGCTCGGCGAGGATCCGGTCATGGTCGTCTTGCAACGTCCGTTGAGCGACGAGTTGGCCGCGGCCAACGTGCTGGAAAAATCCATCGTGCTCATCTCCCTTGGCGCCTTGGTGGCCGCCGCGGTGGTCGCGCTCTGGATCTCCCGCGATGTCAGCCGGCCCGTGTTGGCGCTCGCCGAGCACACCCGGCTGATCGCCCGCGGCGATTATACGTCGCGATTGGACTTGGGGCGCGCCGACGAACTCGGCCAGCTGGCCGATTCCTTCAACGCCATGAGCGCCGGTCTCGCCGAACGCGACCGCGTGCGCGATCTGCTCGACAAAAATGTCTCGCCGGAAGTCGCCGCCCAGCTGATGCGCGATGGCGCGGCGCTCGGCGGCCAGGAACGCGAGGTCACCGTCCTGTTCGCCGATCTGCGCGGGTTCACCACCCTGAGCGAAAAACTCACGCCGCCGGAATTGCTCGCGCTGCTCAATCGCTACCTCGACCGGATGAGCGCCGAGATCGAACGCCAGGGCGGCGTGATCGATAAATTCATCGGCGACGCCATCATGGCGCTGTTCGGCGCGCCCGTGGATCAGGACGATGCCGCCGACCGGGCCCTGACGGCAGCGCTCGCGATGGAACGCGCCCTCGCCGCCCTCAATGCCGAACTCGCCGCGGAAGGCCGGCCGCCGCTCGCGTTTGGCGTCGGCATCAACACCGCGCGCGTCGTCGCCGGCAATATCGGTTCGCAGCGCCGCCTGAATTATTCGGTGATCGGCGATGGCGTGAACGTCGCGTCACGCCTGCAGGCTCTGACCCGCACCCCCGAATATCGCACCGGCATCATTGTCAGCGCCGCCACCCTGCAGGCCGCCCGCCGGAGTTATCACGCCCGCCCACTCGGAGAAGTGACCGTGAAAGGCCGGGTCGAAATCGTCCGGATTTTCGCCCTCGACACCTAGGTCGCGAGATTCTGCGATCAGGAAGTCAACGCTCACTCCGGCCAAAGACGGCCTTCAACTCATTCGACGCTGGGCCTTATAGCGCCGCCGCAAGGCTCCGCCGGTGAGAAGCACCAGACCGGCGAGCAGAGAGACCTGAGTCGAAGGCTCGGGCACGGGCGTGAAGTTCAAGAAAAGATCGTTGCCGCTCTGCGAGAGGAAGAAACCGCCGGAGCCAAGGCTGTTTTGAAACCCGGGCGTGGACGAAAAAGACGCGGTGGTCGTAAGGAAGCCGTTGGCAGTAAATCCCGTAATCCCGCCGGTCGTCGTAACGATCACCCACGAATAGGACTGGGTCGGATCGAAATTGACGGCCGAGCCGCTGAGATTGCCGGCGGTCACGGAATTGATGGAGATGTTGAACGGCGTCGTGTTGTCGGCGGTGATGTTAAGCGCACCCGAGATATTGAGCAGGCTCCAGTTGGTGCCCGTGACGTGACCCCGAATTTTTGAGCCACCTTCGGTGTTAGTCCGGGCCAACAACGAGGACCCAGACCATGAAAGGCAAAAAGCATACGACCGAGGACAAGATCCGCATTTTGCGGGCCGCCGATGGCGGCAGGAGCATCGTGGAGGTCTGCAAGGAGAAGAACATCTCGGAGCAGACCTTCCACCGTTGGAA
>CAMAPG010000332.1 GCA_945859965.1 Opitutus sp. GAS368
CACTTCCACGATGCTCTTGCCGCCGTCGGCCTCCCGCAAAATGCGGATCTTCTGTTCCGTCGTGTGTCTTTTGCCTTTCATGGTCTGGGCTCCTTTTAGGGCCGCAGACTAACATTACAAGTGGCCCGGATTTTGGGGGATCACCGCAACCCCTCAGCTAGTGGACTGAATTTGCAGAGGGCCCCTTTTGTGGATTTTCTTTCGGGGGGTGCCTGATGAATTCTAATGGACCGCCGGGGCCGTGCCCTGCCAACCCCCGCCCCCATGGCTCAGGATCGCGTTAAAACGCACGGGAAAGGCATAGGAATGGCAGCCAATAAGCAGCCGGAACGCAGTGCCGTCCTCGCTCCAAAATCCGTGGCGATTACGTCGGTACTCCAGAACTGCTTTCCCATAGCCCGAGGCCTCGATGGTCGGCCTACCTCAGTCTTAAAGAGACCTCTGCGCCATAGGCGCTTCTCAGCGTGATGTTAGCACTTATGCCTTTATTTGTTAGCACTTCACTCGGGCTTCCAGAAGCTAAGTCTTCGTAAAATGCTAATCTAGCGTGCTTTGAGAAAAAATGGAGCGGGCGAAGAGACTCGAACTCTCGACGTCCACCTTGGCAAGGTGGTGCTCTACCAACTGAGCTACGCCCGCAAAGCAGGGTGCAAGGACTAGGGCGGACGGGATATCCGTCAACTGCAATTTTTAGGGGCGGATTCCAGGATAAATCGGGCGTCTTTCAGCAAGTCACGGCGGGCGGTCCTGCCCTCCCCCTTTTGAATTGCTCGGCCAGAGCAGCCGAACGTTTAACGTTCAACACTCAACGTTTAACGCTTAATGTTCAAGAGGCCGCGGCTTGCCCTTGAGCGTTCGACGTTGAGCGTTGCATTGCGGGATGAAGGCATCCCGCCCCCCTTCGAGCGCCCTATTCTTTGAGCACCAACTCATCGCCGGAATTGGTTGGTTTCCCACCGCGCGAGGCCGACTTGCGGCGTTTTTTCCCGCCGTCGCCGTAATAGGAATAATTGTTCGTGTAATAACCGTAGTCCTCGCCTGAATTCAGCGGCACTTGGGTGAGCACGACCCCCAACAGGGGCGTCTTGAGGCCGGTCAGGATTTGCTGGGCCCGAACCACCATGCTCTGCGGATTGCGCCGGTGCTGGATGAGCAGGATCGCCCCATCCACCGCGCTGGCGAGGACACTGGCATCGCTGACCCCGATGATCGGCGGCGAATCGAACACGATCTTGTCATAGCGCGGGCGAAGTTCCGCGATGACTTCGCGCAGGCGGTTCAATTGTAACAGGCCGAGGGTGAAGCCCAACACCCCACCGCTCGGAATAAAATCCAGGTTGGGTGCGATGCCTTTTTGAATCACCGCGTTGAGCGGCTGCTGGCCGAGCAACAGCTCGCCCAGCCCGGGCGTCTTGGGCCGGCCCGCCAGGTGATGCTGGGTCGGACGGCGCACGTCGGAATCGATCAGCAAAGTGCGTTCACCCGCCGCGCTCATCACGCGCACAAGATGGTGGAGCGTGGTCGATTTGCCTTCGCCGGGCCCCGCGGAGAAAATAACAAAGGTCGCACCCTGCGCCGGCTTGAGCGCCAGATTGAGGTTCGTGTGCAGGACCCGGTAGGGCTCCGTCTCGGCGGGATCATCCGAAACGTCCGCCTGCGGTTCGCGCGTGTACGGGATGACCCCGAGCAGGGGCAGCTTCAGCCGGCCTTCGACATCGGCCGCGTTGCGGAAGCTGGTGTCAAAATACTCGAGCAACACCGCCACGCCCACCCCGAGAATGCTGCCGAAAAAGGCCGCGAACAGCAGGTTGAGCCCCCAGTTGGGCTTGCTGGGACGGCGGGCCGGTTCGGCCGTGTTGAGGATTTCGATCGTGCGTTTCGGCACCTGGTAATCGATCTCGCGCTGGCGCAACGTGAGTTTGAGCGTGGTCAGCAGCCGCGTCTCATCGTCCAGCCGCTGGGCCGCCTCCTCGAAGGGCCGCATGCGGTCGCGCGCCGAAAGAATCTGGTCCACCTTGGCCTGCGCGAGCTGGCTCTTCAGTTCCGCAACGCGCGCATCGGCCTCCTTGTAGGAAATCTCGAGGGAGTTTTCGTAGCCCCGCAGCTGGGTGTCCAGTTGTTCGCGAATCTTGGCGCGGCTCTCGATGGCGGAAACCAGGTCGGGATGGGCCTCGCCCAGGCGGGCCTTGAGCTTCGTCACGAGCTGGTCGGCCATGAGATAGGCCTGCAGGAGATTCTGGATGTTGGTATCCTGGATGAGTTCCGAATTGATCAGCGCAATGCGTTCGGAGGTCGGGATCGCCTTGAACCGCTCGTAGCGGGTCTTCCGCCCGATCGCGTCCACGCTGAGGGCGATGAGCGAATTCTGCATCTGGCGCAGCGTCTCGATCTCCATGTCCGAATAGCGCGCGTTGAGATCGACGCCGGAAATATTGAGGTCCTTGCGCAGTTTTTCGAGCAGGTCTCGCTGGCGGCTGACGACGTCTTCCTGCGCCACCAGCTCCTTCTTCAACTGCATCATGCCTTCGCGCTGCTCCGAGGTGGCCAGGGCAATGCGGTCGTCGGAGTAAACGCGGGCGATGTCGTTTGCGATCGCCGCCGCCAGGGCGGGATCCTGGGCGTAGACATTGATTTCGATCAGCGACGAGCTGCGCTGCGATTCGATGCGCAGCATCTTGTCGAGCAGGTACTGGAAGGACTGCGCCGAAGTGAGCGGCACCGAACTGCCGAGCAACACTCCGAATTTGGCATTGAGCCCGAGATTCTGGATGACCGGATAGAGGATTTTTTCCGACTGCATGATCTTGAACTGATCCTGCAGGAAGTACGGGTCATAGGAGCTGGTGCTTTGGGCCTGGAAAAGCTTCACCTCGCCCTCGGGTTTCTCCACCCGGATCTTGGTGGTGGCCAGGTACCAGTTGGGCAGAAACGCCGTGACGCCGAGCGTGGCGGTGATGCCGTAACGTTCGCGCTTCAGGTTGCGCGAGTTGTCGTCCGAATCGGTGTTGTCGTAGTCGTACGTGACTGAAGCGATCCAGTTCTTTGTCACCTGATAGGAAAGCGCGAGGCCGAGACGCGTGGTGGTCTCGTCCAC
>CAMAPG010000333.1 GCA_945859965.1 Opitutus sp. GAS368
GTCGGGCCCGACGGCGCCATCTACGTCGCCGACTGGTTCGATCCCAAGATCGGGGGCAATGGCCAGCTCGACCCGGGCTCGAATGGCGCCATCTACCGCATCGTCCCCATCGGATTTAAATCCGTCATTCCCAGCCTCAATCTCGAGACCGTCGAAGGCCAGATCGAAGCGCTGAAGAGCCCGGCGGTGAATGTGCGCGCGCTGGGATACCGGCGTCTCCGCGACCAGGGAAAGGCGGCGATCGCGCCCGTGGCCGCCCTGCTGGAGGATGAAAATCCCTTTATCCGCGCCCGCGCCATCTGGTTGCTCGCGGAACTCGGCCCCGAAGGACGCGCCCGGGTGGAATCACAGCTGCGCGCGACCGATCCCATGCTGCGAATCACGGCGTTTCGCGCGCTGCGCCGCATCCAGGACCGCGTGTTGCTGCACGCCAGCGAACTCGCCACCGATCCTTCTCCGGCCGTACGCCGCGAAGTAGCGCTCGCCTTGCGCGATGTACCGTTGTCGGAAGCCCGCGAACTCCTGCTGATTCTGGCCAAGGGTTATGACGGCAAGGATCGCAGCTATCTTGAGGCCTGGGGCACCGGATGTACCGGCAAGGAAGCAGGCATTTACGCCGCGCTGGCCGCGGGCCAGTCCGAAAAAAATCCGGTGCGGTGGCCGGCGGCCTACGCCCGCCTGGTCTGGCGGCTCACTCCGGTCGGGGCCACCAGCGCCTTCGCCGTCCGGGCGCGGGCAGATAGTTTATCCGAAGCCGAACGCCTGGAATCCGTGACCGCCCTGGGCTTCATCCCCACGCAGGCGGCCGCCGAGGCGCTGCTTGATCTGGCTCGCCAATCCTCAGGGAAACTCAAGGAACACGCCTTGTGGTGGCTGTTGAATTACAAGGATTCCCGCTGGAAGGAATGTAACCTGGACGCAGCCCTGAAGCAGTCCGGCCTTTATGATCCCGACCGGGTGACTGCGTCCGCCAGTATCATCCCTCCGGCACCCGCGAGCCAGCTTCCATCCGTAGCGACCATTGCCGGACTCAAGGGCGATGCCACGCGGGGAGCGACCCTCGCCACTGCCTGCTTCCTCTGTCACCGGATTGGAGACAAGGGAGTCGACTACGCCCCGGTCCTGACCGGTTTTGCCAGCCGCCAATCCGCCGAGGCGGTCATCTCCGCCATCGTCGATCCTTCCGCCGATATCTCGCAAGGTTATGACGGAACCGAGGTCATCCTGAAGGACGGCACCGTCATTGACGGCTTGGTCTACACGGTGAAAAATCCGCTGATGATCCGAACCTTGGGTGGCGTGACGCAGATGATCCCCTCCGCGAAAATCGCCTCCCGCAAGCCTTTGGGGCGTTCCCTCATGCTGAGTGCGGAACAATTGAACCTGTCGTCCCAGGATGTGGCCGACATCGTCGCCTATTTGCGCACCCAATAACCAGCTTCACCCTCGTGCAGTCCTCCCGCTCCGGAAAAATTTTCGCCCCGCCTGTTTAGCCAAACCCCGTTCGCCGCAATTAAACCAAAGTTCGCCGCCCTGCTTCTAGGCGGCAGGACGCCCCATGGCTAGTCTGTCCCTCCCCATCGCACTACCCCGCGTGAGATTTTCGTTTTTCCTTTCGCTGCTCTGTCGCATTGCGACGCCCTTTCTCCTCCTGGCCGGCAGCTCTGCTCCGGCTTCCGAGGCCAAGGGTTCCTTCCGGTTCCAGGACGGCGACCGGGTTCTGTTGATCGGCGACACCTTGATCGAGCGCGAGCCGGAGTATGGGGCCTTGGAAGCCGCCCTGACGCTCACAGCGGGCACCCACCACGTGACGTTCCGGAACATCGGCTGGAGCGCGGATACCCCCGCCGGCGAATCGCGCACCAGTTTTTCTCCCGCCTCACAGGGTTCCCAATACCTGCGCGAGCACATCGCCCTGGTGAAACCCACGGTGGCGATCATCGGCTACGGCATGGCGGCGTCCGTCGATGGCGAAGCAGGAGTCGCCCGCTTCAAAGCGCAGCTGGAGCAGCTGGTCGCGCTCCTCCAGGCCCAGTCCGCGGACACGCCGGTCCGGCTGATTTTTCTCAGTCCCATTGCCCACGAGTCCTTGGGCGCGCCCTGGCCCGATCCCGCGGCGCACAACCGCGACCTGCAGCGCTACAGCGATGCCGTCGCGATCGTTGCCGCGAAAAGCGGCGGCTGGAATGTCTCCCTTTTCTCCGGGCTTAAATCTCCTCCGGGGCAGCCGTTCACCACCAATGGAATTCACCTCAATGCCCAAGGTTATGCCGCGCTGGCCCGCGTGGTTCTTCGCGACCTTGGTCTCGCCGACGAAGCCGGCATCAACCGTCTCACCCGCGACGATCCCCGGCTCGGAGTCCTGCGTGAACGCATCGCCGAAAAGAACCGGCTTTTTTTCCACCGTTTCCGTCCGGAAAACAGCATGTATCTGTTTCTCGCCCGCCGGGCCGAGCAGGGAAAAAATAGCGTGGAAATTCCGCTCTTCGATCCCTTGATCGAAGCCCAGGAACGGCAGATCGCCTCGCTACTGCGTTCACCCACTCCGGCACTCACCTCGCCAACGATTCAGGAAAAGATCCCCGCGCCCGTGGCGGTTCATCCGCCTGCCCGGCTGGAAACCCTGCCCGAATTCGAAATCACCCTTTTCGCAAAAACGCCCCAGCTCACGAAGCCGATCGCGATGAATTTCGACGCCCGTGGACGTCTCTGGGTCGCAACCTCCGAACTCTATCCCCAAATCGCCCCGGGACAGGCCGCCAGCGACAAGGTCTACGTCCTCGAGGATCGCGACGGTGACGGGAAAGCCGAAACCGGAACGGTCTTTGCGAACAATCTGCTGATTCCCACGGGCATCGAGCCGGGCAATGGCGGCGTTTATGTCGGGCAAAGCACCGAACTGCGTTTTCTCAAGGACACCGATGGCGACGGTGTCGCGGACGAGCAGCGCGTGGTGCTTTCCGGTTTTGGCACGGAGGATTCCCATCACAATATTCATACGCTCCGCTGGGGGCCCGATGGACGGCTTTATTTCAACCAGTCGATCTG
>CAMAPG010000334.1 GCA_945859965.1 Opitutus sp. GAS368
ACCCGGTCCACAGCGCCCAAGCGCAGAGCAAAGGGAAAAGACGACTGAAGGGGCGGGACGTCATTATTCCTCCCTGCGGTTTTTGAGTGGATGGAAGCGCACGCCAACGAGCGCCTTCACTAAATTCCAGGTTTGGCCGGGGTCTCGGATGTTTTACCTGCCCCATTGGCCGAGGCGGCGCTCGCGACCGGTGCGGGCGTTTCGCCTTTCAAGCGGGCCAGCTCTTCCTCGAGCCGGGCGATTTCCGCTTCGTTGGTGAGTTGCTTCTCCCGTAATTCATCGAGGGTCTTCTTCCGGTTGAGTGCCGCGGCGCGTTCGTCGCGAAGCCGTTTGAGGCGATCGATGGTGTCATCGGTTTTTCGCTGCGCATCGGAAAGTTCCATGTCGGAAATGCGGAAACCCTGCGCCACGGCGAGTTCCTCTTCCATTTCGGACTTAAGCCTGGCGTCCTGGGAGCGTCGTTTTGCCAGATCTTGTTGGTAAGCTCGCTCTTGAGCCAGGCGATCCTGCTCCTTGCGATCCTTCATTTCCTGGGCCAGGCCGACAATGCCACCGACAATCGCGCCGGCGGCAGCGCCGCCCAAGGCTCCGGTGGTGCCGCCCATGCTGCTATTGCTGCCGACCACGGCGCCGGTCACGCCGCCCACGGCGGCACCGACTCCAGCGCCCGAAGCGGTTTTCGAAGGAGCAACCGATGAACAGCCGTTCGCAAGGACAAAAGCCAAGGCAGTGCCGAGGCAGGTGAATGTTCTGACAAGATGGGTGGAGTAGTGAAGCGGACGAGGCATAACAGAAAGCGTTGTTACCCTTTTTCTCGGATTAGACTCGCACAAATGTAACAGCGTTCGTTTTTTAATCAACGGATCATTTCACTTCGAATTTCGCACGCCCCATGCATTTTTTCGAAAGCGGCCGCCGAGCATTCCAGCTTTATGGCGTTAGTGTGTCGGTGAGGGGCGAGAGTCGCCAGGTAACTTCAACACCTCCAGCTCCATGATCTCACGAAACAAGGGGATTCTCTCCCTCGAGTTTTTGGTTCCGAACCTTGGTCTGCTCTTCGCCATCCTCTTTGTGGAACTATGTTACTCAACCGTGGTGCGGCCGCGTGCCGAGGAGTTGATGATTTCGCGCAAGCTCCAGGCTGCGCAGGGCAGCATGTCGACCAAGAACATGCACGAGCGTTCGGTCTATTTGATCATCAAGGATCAGGAGCCCGAGGCCGAGGTGATTTTTTGTCTCTGGGGCATGATCGTGCTGGGTTACAAGCTCGTGCAGGTGAGCCGGGAGCGAGCCCTGTTCAAGCATCACTTTATCCGCGCCCAGCCGGGGGAACGGATTATCCCGGACGATGCGTTTGACCGCTACAAGGAATTGAAGACGGCGATTGAGCGGGAACCGCGATGGCGTGAGCGATTATTGCCCGAATGTCTTCTCGCGGCGCTGCATCGGTTTCATGCCACCAACTCCGTGCAGGACGCCGCGAACGCCGTCAGGGAACGCGCCGAACTTGCGGCGGACCAGCTGGATTCATCCTTGTCGTTGGTCCGTTACATTGCCTGGGCGATTCCGGCGATCGGCTTTATCGGTACGGTGCGCGGGATCGGCGATGCCCTTTCCTTTGCCGAACAGGCGATTCACGGCGACATCTCCGCGGTGACCAGCTGGCTGGGACTGGCGTTTAATTCCACGTTCGTCGGGTTGTTGCTGTGTATCTTCCTGATGTATGCGCTGCACCTCGTGCAATCCCGCCAGGAGGCGTTCATCATCGAAACGCAGACCTACTGTCGCGACAACCTGATCGACTTGATGCGAGTGCCGCAGCGGGAGGAGACCAGCGGCATTTTCTCCTGACCGAACCGCTGACCCCCGATGACTACGATTGGAATCGAACTGTGCGATGCGGGCTTGCTGGCTGCGGCCGGCGAGGGCCTTGAGCCGGCGTTGCTGGCGGCCGAGACGAACGACTGGCCGGGGTTTGCCTATCATGACGGCCGGCAATTCTGGTTTGGCCGGCCGGCGGAGGATGTCTGGTTTGTTCATCCCCGGCGCGTCAATCATTCGTTCCTGGCCAAGCTCACCCATGAAGCGTCGACGTTGAACCCCACGGGGAAGCCGCCGTCATTTTCGGAACTGACGTATCACTTCCTGAAAGAGTTCACGCAGAGCGTGGCTGTGGCCGGCCCATTTGAAAAAGTGGTTCTGGCTGTGCCTGGGGCGTACCTGAAGGATGCGGCGGTCGAGGATGAAAAAGTGGGCTTGTTGCTGGGCATCGCGAGTGAACTGAAATTTCCGCTGGCGGGGATAATCGATCTGGGGTGCGCCGCCCTGTGTGATCCGCAAGCCGGCGGTTTCGCTCCCGCCTTGCCGGTGATCGTCGTCGATCTGCATCTGCAGGGAACCGAACTGAGTCTTTTCACGAACGAGCAGATGCTGACGCGCACGCATTTCCTGCACCTGCCGCAGTTCGGCCTCAGCCAGTTGCTCAAGCATCTCACGGCCGCGATGGGCAACCGGTTTCTCCGCCAAACCGCTTTCGACATTCTGGAGGACGGGCGCATCGAGCAGACGTTTTTCCGGCAAACAAAAAATTTCCTGGTGAGCCGTGCCGGCGAGCAGCGCTTTGAAATCAATACCGCGACCCGCAACTACGAGATGCTGGTGAAGCAGGAACAGCTGGCGGGCGATGCGCAGGGATTTGTCCAGGGCGTGCTGCAAAGCGTGCAGGCCTTTGTCCAGAACGCGGGCTATGCGCCGGCTTCGTGCACCATCGCACTGACGGATCGCGCGACCTGGCTCCCCGGGCTGGAGAATCGGCTGCGAGCGGCCGGGTTCCGCCGTTTGCTCCGGCTGCCCCGTGGCGCCGCCGCGCGGGGGGCGGCGCGAATCGGCGCGGGGCGCCTGCAGGTTCCCGCGGACATGGCGGACGTCCCGGTCGAAACGGCCGTGCCCTTCAGCGATGCGCGGCGGGCCGTGCAGACGCCGTGGGAGGCGCGGCTGCAAAAACCTCATTTGCCCGAGCCGCGTCAACTGCCGACCCATGCCGT
>CAMAPG010000335.1 GCA_945859965.1 Opitutus sp. GAS368
ATACGCCGAGCCCGGCCTGCGTGAGCATTCGTGCTCTGATGCGGAAAAGTTTCGTGTTTCTCCGCGGGGTAGAGCCGACGGAACAGGAACTTGCCGACTTGGTAGCGGTCGAAGAGGCCGAACGGCAAGACCGGGCGTTCCGACCCTCCGTGCCAGTGCCTGAGACGGTGCCCCGTGCAACGGCGATGCGCCCGGCGTTGACCTGGTTGTCGGAGGAAGAGTTGCGCGAAGCGGAAGCAGTCCGACAATTGGCCCAGAGCCGCCACATCCCCGATCTCGTCGCGGCCCTGACATGGTATCTTCAGCACCGGTCGCCAGTCGTCACCGCTCCGCGCCTGGCTGCGTGCGTAGAAGAGTTCATCGTCCGCAAACGATGTGAAGGCCTCACCGCGCGGTCCCTCTGCGCATATTATCAGCAGCTCGGGGGCTTCGCGCAGGAGTTTGGCCACCGGCAGCCGGTGGAAATTACGCCCAAGGAAATGTCTGACTATCTTGCGCGCTGGCCCAATATCACGACGCGCCGGTGCCGCTGGCAGGTGCTCGCGACTTTTTTTCGCTGGCTCGTCGGCATGCGCTATGCGCTGGAGAATCCCGTGATGCTGGGGGCGCGAGCGCCCCGGGTGCCCGCGCCGGAACGTTGGGTGCTGACTCCCCAAGAAGCGCGGGAGATTTTGCGCCGTGCGAAGACCACCGATACCATTGGTTTTTGGGTGCTCTCGTTATTTGCAGGCATGCGCAGTTCGGAAATCGCCGCCATTCAGAAGCTGCCCAATCCCTGGAGCGTGGTCAGATTCGGGCCCGGCGTGATCGAATTGCCCGCCGCCCTGTCGAAGACGGGAGTGCGATTGATCCCCTTGCTACCGGTGTTGCGGACTTGGCTCCACTGGCTGAAAGCACGGCGGGTGCCCTTCATGCCGCCCAACGTCTGGAACAAGACGCAGGCCACGCGGCGGGCGGCGATGGCTGGCCGTGCGCCCGAGCCACCCCACGACCGCCGATCGAAGAAGGACATTCGGATCTGTAACCTCGGACGGCGGACGTATATCTCCTGCCGCCTCTCCCTGCCGGAAGCCAGTTACGCCGCCGTGTCCGAGGAAGTCGGCAACAGCGAAGAAATCATCCGCAAGCACTACCGCCGACGGGTGTCGCGGCGGGACGCCCTGCAGTATTTTTCCCTCACCCCGGACCGGGTGTGAAATCGTGATGATGACTCCTTCCTTTCTTGTCCAGCGGCGGATCGAGACCGCCCTCCGCCGGATCCTCGCTCGCTGCCTCCCGCCCACGGTGCCGCCGGGGAGTGCCGCCGACCTCGACCGGCGGGTGAGTGTCGCCTTGGCGGAAATCGCCGACGAGTTGGGCGAGGATGGATGGCCGGCGCTGCCCACGCCGATAGCTACTCCACCCGGGCCACCCCCGCTGTCGGGGCTGAGTTACGTTCTGCTCCACGACGATCAACGGCGCGACACCGAGGAAGGACTCTGGTTTGCCCGGCTGCGGGGCATTCCCTGTGTAACGACCGCGCTGCGGGCTTTCTCCCGGCAGCAGGCCGCGGCCCGCAGGGCGCCCCCGCTGGGCGACTGCGCCGCGGAATACGCCGAGGAAAAACGTGGGACAGGCCGACCGTGGTCCGGGCTGCTCGGGTCCACCGCCGACCTCGCGGCGTTTCTGACCCGTTTCGGCGCAGATCGGGCCATCGACGTGCCGACACCACGACTGGACACTTTTGTCCAGCACGGCAGACCGTGCGTCGTTCAGCGCCGGGCGAGCCAACTTCGCGTTTTTTTCGCCTGGGCGGTGAGGCGCGGCTATGCCTTGACCAATCCCGTCCCCACCGCGCTCTGCCGTCCGGTGCTCCGCACGCCGCTTGCGTTTACGCCTCGGCAAGCGAGGTATATTCTCCGCGAGACCCGGTCGACCGACCAGATCGGCTTTTGGATCCTCGCATTTTTCGGTGGCTTGCGCACCAGTGAAATTAAACTCGTCGACCGGCATCCAGCGCCGTGGAGCCTGATTTCCTTCCGCACGGGAGAATTCCGGGTGCCACCCGTGCACGGCGGCGGGCAGCGCGCCCGGGTATTTCGCATGCATCCGACGCTTCGCGCCTGGCTGCGCTGGTTGCGTCCCCGCCGGGTTCCCTTTTTCCCACCCAACTTCTGGGACAAGAAATTCCCGGCCATATGGCACGCCGCCTTCAAAACCTTCCCCGATCGCCGAACCGCTCGCACGGGGTATCGCAAACCTCCGGTCCCCCGCCGGAGCGACGGCCTGCCCCGTAATACCTATGTCATTTATCGCATCGCAGCGGGGAAAGTGACCGTGGAGGAATTAACGTGTGAACTCGGCGACATGGTGCGCACCGTCCGTCGTCGGCACGACCCGACGATGCCACGCCGCCGGGCGCGGCAGTTCTTCGCGCTCACGCCGGACCGGATTTGAAGGTCATGACGGCGCCCTCGTTCTTACAGCAGCATCAGCTCGAGCAGTCGTTTCGCGACACCGTCCAGCGCACCCTCGTGCGGCTGTCCGGCCGTCCGGGCGAGGCCCACGCCGTCGACGCGCTCGTGCGAGCTGAACTGCCCGATCTGCATCGCGATCTGGGTGACGTTCATTGCGAGCGCGTGGCGGCCGATGCCGCCCCGCCGTCCGCTCCGGTCGGCGTCTGGCTGAGCCCGGACCAGCTGGGCGAAGCCCAGACGGCGCTCTGGTTCGCCCGCACCCATCACATCGCTTCGCTCACCGAAGCGTTGCAGTGGTATGTGAACCATCGGCACGGCGCGCTGGATGCTCCGCCCATCCGGCGTTGCGTCACCGAGTTCCTCCTCGCCAAACGCGCCGAGGGACTCCGCCCGCCGACGTTGCAAGTCCATCGCATGGTTCTGGCGAAATTTGCCGCCGCCTTTGGCGACCGCCAGCCCTTGGCCGTGTCCCCCCGCGAAATCTCCGCCTACCTGCTGGAGATACGCGGGACGTCGCCGACCGCGGTTTGGACGACGCTCTCCACGTTTTTTACTTGGGCGGTCCAACTGCGCTACG
>CAMAPG010000336.1 GCA_945859965.1 Opitutus sp. GAS368
CTCGTGCACCGCGGTGTCTCCGCGGGCTTCGACATCCTTGATGATGGTTTCAACAGTCTGGCGAACCTTGGCATCGGCGTCGGCCACCGCGCTGGCGTCTTTATTACGGGTTTTGAGATGACGGATCATGGGCTTTTAGGGATAAAGTGCGCTTGCATACGCATGCATTTAAGAAAGAGCGGCAAGCTTTTTGCTAAAAAAAATCGCCGAGGTTTAACCTGTTTTAAAGGTCAAAATTGGTCTTTTTACCCATAAATTGGGCGATTTTGGTCCGATTCTGGCTGTTTTTTACATTATCGATTCATCAAGCCCTTAATCTATTAAATCGACCCTGAATCCGGTTGCAGGGCTGAATTTCACTTTCCGTTCCTGATTTCCTGCTTTCCACATTCCCATTCGGTTCTCTTTCAGTGCGGCATCTTGCCGAAACGAGGAAACTCGCGGCGCTTTCGCTGAAACCGCAAAAAAAAGTGGGCAACAAAGCCCGTTCTGCTGTCATTTCGTGGTAACGCAGTAACGCAGCGTCTCCCCTTCGTTGGCCTTTCCCCGGAATTTCCGTTCATTTCTCACTATGAAGTCTTCCCCCACCCCCCCATTGGATCGGATCGATATCGACACCAATCGCACCCTCCTGAACCGCTACCGGTTCGTCGAGCATGAGAGCCTGCGCATTCTCGCGGGCTGGCTGCCGAAAGCGGCGGTTCTTGAACTAAAATGCGAAATGAGCCGCGCGCTCTGGGAGGACGCCCAGCACGTCAACGCCCTCTACCTGCGGCTGCGCGAAATCCAGTCCCCGGCCTTTCAGAAACCGGCCGACGCTGCGCTGGTGAAAATGATGGCCGAGCTGGTCCATGCTCCCGACGAGTTCGGACTCCTGCTCGCGCTCAACAACGCGATCACCCCCAGCCTCATCCGGGCCCTGGAGAGCCACGAAACCGCGACCTTCCCCAATAGCGACATGCCGAGCGTGCATGCGATCAAGCACATCCTGCTCGACCAGCGCGAGCAGCGGACGCGCCTCGCAGCCCTGCTCCAGCAGGCCGAAAAAGCCGGCAAAATCACCGCGGCCGCCCGGCAATGGGAAGGCTACATCGCCGCCCTGCTCGCCGCGGCCGGCGGCGTGAACGGCCTAGAGCCGCGCCCGGAAAAACCCATTGCCATCCCCGCCTGTCGCACCGAGTTCAAGCTGCCCCACGAGGCGAGCCGCGACGAACGTTTCACCAACTGCGGCGCCGACTTCCAGACGATGCCGAATGAGGACGACTACGAGAACCACACCGTCGAGGAATTCGAACGCTATTCCACTGAGATCCTGGCCGCCGAAACCGTGGCGATCGTCCTCTACTCCCTGCCCGGCATGCCGTGGGAATTCCAGCTGGATTCGACCCGGCATCTCTACGACGAAGTACGCCACGGCTTGATGGGCTACGAGTGGATGCGCCGCCACAACATGAACCCCTTCGATTCCCCGCAGTACCTGCAGGTCTTCAAATGGCGCTGTCAGTTCCCGCCGGTGATGCAGTATTGCATGCTCACGATGGGCAACGAGGTGAACGCGTTCCCTTACCGCCACCGCCGCGTCGAGGCCCACCAGAAGTCGGGCGACCAGCTCAGCGAACAGTTCGTGCGCTACGACATCGCCGACGAGACGCAGCACGTCCGTTTCGGCAAGCGCTGGCTGCCCGAGCTGATCAAGCACATTGGTGACGAGCGCCCACTCGAGAAATACATCGAGGACTCCCTGGAGGTATGGGAAACCCAGTACCGGTCCGGGAAGCTGCCGATCAACGTGGAATAGTCTTTGACCCGGGGCGTGGGGGATCCATCACCTAAGGGTGTTATTTCCAGTCCGGTTGCTGTCGCTTCAAGCTCAGCGGGGACTTTCCGGATGTGACTGACCAGGTCGCACGGGAGCCTTCGCCGCTTCGTACGATGGGAATCGGGCCACCCGAACCCCCGCCCCTTCATTTCCGTTAATCCTTCCAATCCTATGGCCGCTCCCCTGATCAAAAATCCAAAAAACATCCGCCTCGCCATGCTGGGCTCTTCCATCGGGAACGGGCACCCGTACTCGTGGAGCGCGATGTTCAATGGCTACAACAAGGATCTCATGACGGCGGAATGTCCCTACCCGGGAATTCCCGCCTATCTGAACAAGCAGCCGCCCGAGACGGTGCCGATGGAAGGGGCCAAGATCACCCACATCCACTGCGAGGGCAACGGCGGCTTCACCGCCGAGCACGTGGCGAAATGCGCGCTGATTCCCAATGTGGTCGCGAAAGCCACCGACGTAATCGGACAGGTCGACGCCGTCATCATCGGCACCGACATCGGCGGCGAACACGTCGCTCGGGCCCGTCCTTTCGTTGAAGCCGGCGTCCCCATTTTCGTGGACAAGCCGCTCTGCGACAACGCCAAGGACCTGAAGATTTTCATGGACTGGGTCGCCCAGGGCAAAGCGATCATGTCCTCGAGTTCGATGCGTTACACCAAGGAGTTCATGCCTTACCGCGAATCGACCCACGATCTCGGCGCGCTGCGCTATGTCAGCATCTGCACGGCGAAGAGCTGGGAAACCTACGGCATTCACGCCTTGGAGGCGATGTACCCCATCGTCGGACCCGGTTTCATCTCCGTCCGTAACATCGGCACCAAGGAGCGCAATGTCGTGCACCTTAAGCACAAAAAGGGCATCGATGTCATCGTGATCGCGTCCTACGACATGTTCGGCGGCTTCGGCGCGCTGACGCTGTGCGGCACCGCGGGGCAGAAACAGCTCTCCTCCGGCGACAGCTTCTATTCCTTCAAGACACAGCTCGAGGAATTCGTGCAATACCTGCGCACCGGCGTGCGGCCGTTTCCGTTTGAGGAAACCGTGGAACTGATGCGCCTCGTCATCGGTGGGCTCGTCAGCCGCGCGGAAAACGGCCGCGAAATCACCCTCGAGGAAATCGCCAGGATGTAATCGCACCCAACTGCAGGCCAGGTCGTTGACCTGGCGCCACCTCAACGAGGTGGCCTACAAAAAG
>CAMAPG010000337.1 GCA_945859965.1 Opitutus sp. GAS368
TCCTCGATTGGCGGAGGCAACATTGCTTCCACCAGCAATCAGGGACGTATTTTTATGCGCTTGAAACCGCGCAAGGATCGCCCGCCCGCGGCCCAGGTGGTGCAGGATTTGCGCAAGCAGCTTTCGGTCATTCCCGGCCTGAAGGCCTATCCCCAACAACTTCCCCCGATCCGCCTCGGCGGTTCGCTGACCAAGGCGCTTTATCAATTTACCCTGTTCGGCAGCGATCTCGGCGAACTCTACACCGCGGCCAAGAGCCTGGAGACCAAGATGCGCGGATTGTCGGGCCTGCAGGACGTCAATTCCGATTTGCAGATCTCCAATCCCCAGCTCCGCGTGGAGATCAAGCGCGATCGGGCCGCCGTGCTGGGCATCACGCCCCAGCAAATCGAAGAAGCGCTCTACAGCGCTTATGGTTCGCGGCAGGTGTCCACCATCTACACGCCGACCAACCAGTATTTCGTCATCATGGAGATGGCGCCCGAACATCAGAAAACCGCGGAGGCGCTTTCGCTGATTTACCTTCGCAGCAAGTCGGGGAAAAGCGTGCCGTTTGAAACGGTGGCGTCGCTCCGGCCCCAGGTCGGCCCCCTCACCGTGAACCACCTCGGCCAGGTGCCGGCGGTGACCATCTCGTTTAATCTTCGCTCGGACTACTCGCTCGGTGAAGCGACCGGTGTGATCACGGAGCTGGCGCGGCGCGAACTTCCGGCGACGATCAGCTACGCTTTTCAAGGTTCGGCGCAGGCCTTTTCTTCCTCGCTGCAAGGTTTCGGCCTGCTGCTGATCATGGCGGTGCTGGTGATCTACATCGTCCTCGGGATTCTTTATGAGGATTTCATCCATCCGCTGACCATCCTGTCCGGCCTGCCCGCCGCGAGCTTTGGGGCTCTCTTTGCGCTCTGGCTGTTTCGCGAGGAGCTCAATGTGATGGGTTTCGTTGGCATCATTCTGTTGATCGGCATCGTGAAGAAAAACGCCATCATGATGATTGATTTCGCCCTCGCCTCCCGCGAAAAGGGCGAGCAATCGGCGGAAAAAGCGATCGTGGAAGCCTGTCTGGTCCGTTTCCGGCCGATCATGATGACCACGTTTGCGGCTCTCGCCAGTGCCATTCCCATCGCGTTGGGCTTGGGTGCCGGCGCGGAGTCCCGCCGTCCGCTGGGCTTGGCCGTGGTGGGGGGCCTGGTCGTTTCCCAGCTTCTGACCCTCTATATCACCCCGGTCATTTATGTTTATATGGACAGCTTTAAGGCTTGGTTGGGACGTCGGGGGACGGAGTCGGTTGCAGGTGAAGACAGGGCGCTTGCGGCAAAATAGAGTCGAATAGGCCAATAGTGCGGAGTTGTCACCGGCCTAGGCCTTTCGACGTCATGATTTGTGAAACCTTACGAACCGCAGTATGTCTATCTAACCTTCCACCCTCATATGAAAACACCGCTTTTTATCTCTTTGGCCCTGGCCACCTTGGTGTCGGCGCATGCGGAAGTCTTTCGTCCGGGAATGGCGCGCGGCGGCAGAGGAGCCACGAGTGTCGCGATCAGCTATAGCAATGGTCCGGCATATGTCGGTTACCGCTCCGGTTGGCGCGGTGGCTCCGGCGTCTATTTAGGAGCGCGGGCTTACCCTTACTATTCCCGGCCTTATTCGGGCTATGGTGCGGCTTGGCGGCCTTATTATTCGTCTTATCCCGTCTACGTGCAGCCCGCTCCGGTCGTTTATACCGATTATGGTTACGATTCCGGCTACACTTATGGCACTCCGAGCCGGGCGGCTTCTGGGCTTTGGCTGGGTGCGCTCGTGGGCGCGATCATCGGCAATAACAGCGGCAGCCTTGGGCATGATGCCTGGAGGGGTGCAGCCTATGGTGCCGGCGCCGGGTTGATCATCGGTGCGGTGGCGGACCACAACGCGCGGCAACGCGAAGTCGTGGCCGAGCGGGCCGCCGCCGTCCGCCGGGAAATGAATCAGATGCAGCAGCAGCCCCAGGTCGCTTCCGCTGCACCCCAAGGGACGACGATCATCAATAATTACTACAACACGCCGGCGGCTACGCCGATGAGTTCGGCTAACAGTCTTTTTGGCCGCAACTGACGCTCCGTTTCCGTCATTTCTGCGGTGGATCTGTCCGAGGCTCTGACTGCCGGACGGAGCCCACGGATTGCTTCTCTTTTCGCTCATTCATGAAAACCTCATCTTGTTTTGTTTCTTTCTCCGGGCTGGCACTGGTGGCGGTGCTGCTCGCGGGCTGTGCCACCGAAGGCGTGAGGAACCCTTCCGGCGTGCCGGTCACGGAAATGAAGGCCGACGAACGCGGCTTCGTCGCCGGCACCGGCATCGAATCGCAGGATCTCGTCTCGGTCACCGACAAGATGGCGCGCAGCATCCTGGCGATCCCGCAGGTCGCGCGGGCCGCCACGCCGCCGTACATCGTCATTCTCCCGGTGGTCAATGAGACGCGCTTCCCCATCAACAAGGATTTGTTCACCGACCGGATCCGCTTGCAGCTCAACTCCAAGGCGGCCGGCCAGATGCTGTTCCTCGCCCGCGACCGCATGGCCGCGCTCGAAAAAGAACGCGACTTGAAGCGCAACGGCCAGGTTACCGCGAGTGCCGATCCGCAGGTCGTTGAATTCCGCGGGGCCGATTATTTTCTCACCGGCAAACTGCAGGGTATGACAGGCAAGACCACTGCGGGCACCAGCGATTACGTGCTCTACAGCTTCCAGCTCATCGATGCCCGGACGAGTGTGACCGTGTGGGAAGACGGGGCTGAGATCAAAAAGCAGGGTCTTGAGGACGCGGCCTACCGTTGATCGACCGCGCTCCGCGCGGTTCCCACGCGCCCTGCTGAATGATGTCCCGCTCACGCCATGAACCGTCGAGCCGATTTTTGCCGTTCGTTTCCACGTTCCGGCATCGCGGCGTCGCTCTTTCCGTCATGACCGCCGTGTTGTTCGCCGTCACCGGCTGCGAAACGGTGCCTCCTCCGCCCCGGCGGCCCGTTCTCA
>CAMAPG010000338.1 GCA_945859965.1 Opitutus sp. GAS368
CGGGCCAGACGGAAGAATCCCCGGCCACACAATTCTCGCCATTCACGACGACGGCCGTGTTCAAAGGCAGTTTTGTTTCACTTTTGAATTTGAAGCAGGTGTTCATGATGTTGGAGCGAGTCGCTTCCAAGAGGTCATGCGCCGTTTCAATTCCAAAAGGCCCAGGAAGTTTGAAAAAAGTTTCGGAGGCTCAGTTCCGGCGCATTTCGACCTTCAGTCAGGAGCGGGCGTATTGCCACCAGCGCTTGGCGGTGGTTAGGAAAACACCCAAGGCGCTGGCCGTTTCTTCCTGAGACAGGCCCACGAAATATCAAAATCTGTTTAGGGCGGCACTCAGGGTTTGGGATGGCTGAGGAGCCAGTCGATGACCCGGGGCGCAAACTCCGAGGCGGAACTGCCACTGTAAAAGCTCGGTACATGGCCGCCGCCGTTAATCGTCCAGAGTTCGACGGCACCGCCGGGCGGGGCGTCTGTATAGCGAGTGATGACCGTGTCCAGCCCCGGCACAGCCAGATCGAGATTCATCGACGGAACTGGGTCTGTGACTGGATTGGCGGTGCCGTTATACCCGGCCCAGAGTTGGACGTTCTGGAGCGGGCCGGGAAACGCAACGTTGCCAGCGTAGGGAAGCGCGCCATCGGCGGTGCCGTGGATGTGCAAGATGTTGACCGGCTGGGAAGGTTGGCATCGGGGAGGGTCCGGCAAGATCGTGGCGGCCAGACCGGCGATGCCGGCGATAATATCCGCGGACTCGCAAGCCATCCGATAGGACATCATGCCGCCGGCCGAATGCCCGAACAAATGGATCCGCCTTCGATCCACTGAGAACTGACTCGCGATCTCCTCAATCAGAGCGCGCAGATAGCCGGCATCATCGACGCCGGTGCCGGATGTTAAGTTATATAACTCGAACGAGTTCCAATAGCTGCCGCCACTAGTAGCAATCGTGCCGTCCGGGCAGGCGTAGAGAAAGCCTCGCGCCTCAGCCAAGGGGCGGAACTTCATGTAGTCTTCGAGAATAGTACCGGTGCCGCCCCCGCCGTGCAGCCCAATCACGAGGGGTACAGGCGTTTGGCCGTCGTAGCTCGAGGGGATGTAGAGGTTGACCGGCCGAGGGCGTGCGACGCGATAAAACGTGGTCCGAATTGGAGACAGAACTGTGTATGGATTGGTGGCGCTGGTGAGAGACTGCCAGGGCCCCGTCGGGTGGTCCGCCCTTTGCAGTTGGCCACCTCCCCTCCAGGCAACGATGTTGACGTCTCCCTCGCGCTGGATGCTCAGCGCGGTGTCAAACGGAGGTGCCACCGTACGAAAAGTTCCCAGTTCGGGCGCGTTCGAGATATTCACGGTGGTGGACGCGGTCCCCAGCGTAGCACCGCCGGTCGGATTGCTCAGGGTGATCCTAAAGCTCGTGGCAATCGTTCCTGATCCGTTCCTAAGGATGGGGATGGGGATGGTCTTGATAGTCTCGTTCTCCATAAACGGGAGCGTGCCGGAGACGGCCTGGTAATCATGTCCGGCCCTGGCGGTTAGATCACTGGTGGCGTAATAAACTGTGATCGGTGCCAAAGCCATATCATTGCCCCGCAGGACCGCCACGGTGACGGTGCCCGCATTCTCCCCAACCGGATAGCTGGTGAATCCAAAGCGCAGCCCAGGATCGTTGTCCAGAAGGGTCACGGTGGCCGTGGTTCCGGAGCCGAGCACGGCCCCACCGGTCGGGTTGCTCAGGGTCACGCGAAAGTTCTTGATCGATTCCTTCACCCCGTCGTTGAGGATCGGGACGGTGATCAGTTTGATCTTTTCTCCCGGCGCGAACGACAGCGTATTGGTGATGCCAGCGTAATCCAGTCCTTTGGTTGCGGTCAGATCGGCGGTGGTAGAGTTCACGGAGACGGCGGAGTTCGTGTCATCCGTGCCTCGGAGCACGTTGATTCGTGCCACGCCGGCATCTTCGGCGACGGAGTAGCTGGCCAACTCGAACTGAAAACCCTGGTCGTTATCCACAATCGTGAGTGTGGCCGTCTTTTGAGTGACGAGCGTGACACCCACCGGATTCGACAAGGTGACGCGAAAGGTCCGGTTCGGCTGCTTGAGGCTGTTGTTGAGAATCGGGATATGGATCAGCTTGAGGCGTTCTTGAGGCGCAAATGAAAGCGTATTGGTGATGCCGGTGTAATCCAGTCCGTTGGTCGCCGTCAGGTCAGTGGTGGCAAAGTCCACCGTGACGGGAAGTGTGCCATCGTCAGCGCGCCCGACGCCGATGACTACCGCCCCCGCGTCTTCAGCCACGGAGTAAGTGGTATTCACAAATTCAAGCCCCACGTCGTTATCGGTGATAAGAACCTGAACATTCGTGCGCGTGCCGAGGACTGCCCCGCCGTTGGGATTGCTCAGGATGACCCGGAAGTTCTTTGTGCCATCCACCAAACCATTGTTTAAGATCGGGACCGGGATGGTCTGGCTGGTTTCGCCGGGCCCGAAGGCCAGCGTTCCGCTGGTCGCTGCATATTTCAATCCGTTGGTCGCCGTCCCGTCGGCGGTGGCGAAGTCCACGCCCACAGCCGTGTTGGTGTCGCCCGTGCGCTGAACGGTGAGGGTTACGGCGCCGGCGCTCTCGATCTCGGTGTAGGTGCTGGCGCTGAATTGAACGGTGCTGGCGGCCTGGATCCATACTGCGGAACCCAAGCTGACCATGAATGTCGCCAGCGAATAGTTGGATTTGGTTTTCATAGGTTTTGTTTTTTGTTCTCCCATCCTCGTCCGGCATGGCTGCGCGACGGGGTGATTGGTTTTGGAGAGACAATTGGAATTGAAGCAGGTTTTCATGTTCTTGGAGCGAGTCGCTTCCAAGAGGTCATGCGCCGTTTCACTTCCAAAAGGCCCGAGAAGTTTGAAAAAAGTTTCGGAGGCTCAGTTCAGGCGCATTTCGACCTTCAGTCAGAGCCTGTCCGAAAACTCAGAGGGGTCCTGCGGCGAGGGGTTTTGGTGGTGGCCAAGGCGGC